>CAZZHF010000066.1:0-11523 GCA_964653545.1 uncultured Gammaproteobacteria bacterium
GCCTGGGTCAGGCGAGCGATCTCGGTGCAGTAAAAGGTCGAGCGAGCGTCCGCCGGGTTGCTGGTGGTAAAGCCAATCTGATTGTTGATGACGATATGCAACGAACCGCCGGTGGAATAGCTGCGGGTCTTGGCAAGGTTCAGCGTCTCCATCACCACGCCCTGGCCGGCGAAGGCGGCATCACCGTGAATCAGCAGCGGCAACACCTGCTGGCGAGCCTGGTCACCGCGGCGCTCCTGCCGCGCCCGCACCGAACCTTCGACAACCGGGTTGATGATTTCAAGATGCGAGGGGTTGAACGCAAGCGTCAGGTGGATGGGGCCGCCCGACGTTACAAGGTCAGCCGAAAAACCCAGGTGGTACTTGACGTCACCCGAGCCAACAACCGTCGATTTACCCTCGAACTCATCGAACAGTTCGCGTGGCTGCTTGCCAAGGATGTTGACCAGCACGTTCAGGCGGCCGCGATGGGCCATGCCGATCACCAGCTCCTTGACGTCTGCCGCGCCGGCTCGGCGCACCATCTCATCCAGCACCACCAGCAGGCTGTCGCCACCCTCGAGTGAGAACCGCTTTTGGCCGACATAGCGGCGGTGCAGGTAGCGTTCAAGTCCATCGGCGGCGGTGAGCGCCGCGAGCACCTGCCGTTGTTCAGCCGTCTCCAGCACGGCCCGCCCGGCCTCGATCCGCTGGCGCAGCCAGTTCACCTGCTCCGAATCAGACAGATAGGCGTACTCGAAACCGATGGAACCGCAATAAGTCGCCTCCAGGGCCGCCTGCAGATCGCGCAATGGCGCACCCGAGGGCAGTGGAAAGTCGCCGGCGGCGAAACTGAGCTCAAGATCAGCCGCGGTCAGGCCGTGATAGTCCAGATGCAGGCTCGGAACGTCGGCAAGCTGTTCCAGTTCCAGCGGGTCGGTCCGCGCAGCAAGATGTCCCCGCTGACGGTATTCATTGATCAGCTGCTGCACGGCGTTCTGTTTTTGCAGGCCGGCAAGGTCCGCCGCGGGTATCGCAGTACGCAGGACCGTGGGTTTCAACGCCAGATCGCGAAAACGCTGCTGTACGGCACCGTGGGTGATCAGGGCGCTGTCCGCCGTCGGCCCACGCCAGGACTCAAACTCGCGCCGCCACTCCGGCGGTACGCTGGCCGAATCAGCAAGAAAATCCTCGTATAGCGCTTCGACGAACGCCGCGCTACCGAAACCAAGACTGGAACTTGCGTCCATGGGGTGTCCACGTTGCTGTGTGGCAGTACGTGATTTTACGGCCAGCAGGCCCAGTTTCTGAAGCCGGCGGCCGGGCGTGACTCCGTCAGCGGCCCTCAAGTCGCCTCTGCACCGCGCTTAACAGCCGCCGGCTGACTGGCAAACGTGCCGACACATCCTCTACCTCCGCCCAGGCATGCCCGTCAGTGTCCCGATGCACGGCGCGCAAACGCTGTGCATTGATCAGCAGGCTGCGGTGGACCCGCAGCAAGCGTGGCGCGAAACGCTGCTCCATGTTCGCCAGCGATTCCTCCAACAACCACTGTCCATGGACGGTATGCACGGTCAGATACTTCGCGTCGGCCTGCATGTACAGCACGTCTGTGAGTAGCACGCGCTGGCTGCTGGCGCCGCGCTGCAGCAGCAGACTCGGGTCCGGAGGCGGCGTGATGCGTTCAAGCGCCTGCGCCAGACGGGCGGCCACGACCGGCTTTAACAGGTAGTGCACGGCCCCGGCATCGAAAGCCTGTACCGCGAAATCAGCGTACGCGGTGGTAAAAACTATCGTCGGGGCCCCCGGCAAGCCTACCAGTGCTCGCGCGGCGGCCATTCCGTCCATCCCGGGCATGCGGATATCCAGCAACACCACGTCCGGTCGCAACCGCTGACACAGGGCCAGCGCCTGTTCGCCGTCCGCTGCCTCGCCGATGCACCGGTGCGCCGGCATGGCTGCGATCAGCCGCTGCAACCGCGCGCGTGCCAGAGGCTCGTCGTCCACGACCAGAATGTTCATGTCCGGGTTATCGGCAGGCGCAGGCGGACTCTGTGGCGACCGGATTCTTCGACTTCAACGAGGCTGGCAGTGTCACCAAAATGGCCCGCCAGACGGGCCCGCAGATTCAGCATCGCCATGTGCAGGCCCGAGCCAGGCCGCCGTGGCGCGATCGGGTTGTCGATGACAATCTCCAGCGTGCTGTGTTCCGGTGCATGCAGGCGTAGCGCGATGCGCCCCCCACCGGGCATCGGTTCAATGCCGTGATAAACCGCGTTTTCCAGCAGCGGCTGAAGGCTGAGAGGGGGCACCTGGGCACTGGCCGGCACAGCGTCAACCTGCCAGTCCACGGTCAGGCGCTCGCCAAGCCGCAGCCGCTCTAGGTCAAGGTACTGTCGGCACAGCTCGATCTCGTCCGACAGCGGGATCAGCCGATCGCCCGCCTCGATGCTCGCCCGCAGCAGATCGGCCAGCGCCAGTGTGACCTCTTCCGCGCGGCCGGCATCACTGGCCACCAGACTGGCAATGGTATTCAGGCTGTTGAACAGGAAGTGGGGCCGCATGCGCGCCTGCAACACCTCCAGTTGCGCCCGGCCGAGCGCCTGGTCCCGCTCACGGCCGGCGTGCCGCAGGTAGATGAGGCGCAGCACCACCCCGGCGACCAGCGCCGTCAACAATAAATTGCGTGCCAGTAACCAGCTCAGGGCCTCGCCGGTCAGTGGCAGCAAACCAAACCAGGCCGCCGCCAGCGTCGTGGCGGCAGTCAGTAGCAACAGCCAGATCAGCGCCAGCGTGGAGGACATAACGATCGGCAGGCGGCCCAGGCTCGGCCCGAGCGCACACAAGCCGGCGCTGCCGAGCAAACCCACCCACTGCACCGCGAGCGACCACAGCCCGAGTCGCGGCCAGAAACGGTTGGCGTCGAGCGGCAGCGCCAGGGCAAACAACAGCGCCAGCAGCTCGCCACCCACCGCGACCGCCAGAACCGCCCTTGGCTGGCACAGGTCCGGCAAAAACGCACCGGCGGACCCAGGGGCCTCGGCTATACTGGAGCGCTCGCCCCGTCCAGTGTTTGTTTCGTCCATGTCCGCAGCACCCCGCAAACCCTGGGGCGGCCGTTTCGCCGAACCCACCAACGCCTTTGTCGAGCGGTTCACCGCCTCGGTCCGCCTCGACCAGCGTCTCGCCCACCACGACATTATGGGTTCCATCGCCCACGCCCGGATGCTAGCCCGGGTCGGCGTGCTCACGGATGCCGAAGCCGGCGCCATTGTGGCTGGGCTGGAAGGGATTGAGGCGGACGTCGTCGACGGTCGCTTTACCTGGCAGGTGGCGCTCGAAGACGTCCACATGAACATCGAATCGGCGCTGGTGCAGCGCATCGGCGAGGTCGGTAAGAAACTGCACACGGCCCGCTCGCGCAACGATCAGGTCGCCACCGACCTGCGGCTGTGGCTGCGGGACGAAATCGACGCCATCGACGGGCAGTTGCGCGAAACAATGGCAGCGTTGATCGAGCGCGCCGAGCGTGAGGCCGACACGCTGATGCCCGGGTTCACGCACTTGCAGACGGCGCAGCCAATCACTTTTGGCCACCACCTGCTGGCCTGGTTCGAGATGCTGGCGCGCGATCGCGAGCGGTTCCAGGATTGCCGTCAGCGCGTCAACGTCATGCCGCTTGGCGCCGCCGCGCTGGCCGGCACCAGCTTCCCGATCGATCGAATCTACACAGCCCAGTTGCTGGGCTTCGATCGCCCGACCGAGAACTCATTGGATGCCGTCAGCGACCGCGATTTCGCGATCGAGTTCGTGGCGGCGGCGGCGCTGCTGATGACCCACTTCTCGCGCATGGCCGAGGAACTGGTGCTGTGGTCGTCGGCACAATTCGGCTTCATCAGCCTGGCCGATACCTGGTGCACCGGCTCTTCGATCATGCCGCAAAAGAAAAACCCCGACGTGCCGGAGCTGCTGCGCGGCAAGACCGGTCGTGTGAACGGACATCTGGTGGCGCTCCTGACGCTGATGAAAGCGCAGCCCCTGGCCTACAACAAAGACAACCAGGAGGACAAAGAACCGCTGTTCGATACCGTCGATACGGTGCGCGACTCACTGACTGCCTTCGCCGGCATGCTGCCCGGGCTGACCGTCCATGCCGAACGCATGCGCGAGTCGGCGCGCGCCGGCTTTGCCACGGCCACCGACCTGGCCGACTATCTGGTGCGCCACGGCCTGCCGTTTCGCGATGCGCACGAAGTCGTCGGCCAGGCGGTGCGTCGCGGTGTCGAAACAGGTCGCGATCTTGCCGCCTTCACGCTGGATGAGCTACGCAGCTTCTCGCCGCTTATCGGCGAGGATGTGTTTGCCGTGCTGACGCTGCAAGGCTCGGTCAATGCGCGCGACCACCTCGGCGGCACCGCTCCGCGCCAGGTGCGCGCGGCCGCCGCGCGGGCCCGTGCTCGCCTTGACAACACCTAGGCCAGTCCACGACCCTTGATCCTTTTTCCTAGCCATTTTCCGGCCGCTTACGGCCGGCTCAATCGACGCGTTCAGGATGATCGCGCCGGGCAACGCATACGGGGATTTTGCAGATGACGTCCAACCAGGCACTTGCGGACTGGGTCCGCGAAGTGGCAACGCTCACGCAACCGGAGAAGATTCACTGGTGCGACGGTTCACAGGCGGAATACGACACGCTGGTGGCCGAGATGCTGGACAGCGGTACCCTGCTGCAGCTTGACCCCGAAACGCGGCCACGCAGTTACCTGCATCGCTCCGATCCATCGGACGTCGCCCGCACCGAGCATCTGACGTTCGTGTGCACACCCCAGCGCGACGATGCCGGCCCCA
Source organism: uncultured Gammaproteobacteria bacterium (assembly GCA_964653545.1). Classification (GTDB taxonomy): domain Bacteria; phylum Pseudomonadota; class Gammaproteobacteria; order Immundisolibacterales; family Immundisolibacteraceae; genus Immundisolibacter. The sequence goes on from CAZZHF010000066.1 coordinate 4,828, forward strand.
ACAACCAGTGGATGGATCCGGCCGAGGCCCACGCCAAAATGAACGCCCTGTTTGCCGGCGCCATGCGCGGGCGAACTCTGTACGTGGTGCCTTACTGCATGGGCCCGATCGACTCGCCGCTGTCGCGCTGCGGCGTGGAAATCACCGACAGCGCGTATGTCGCCGCCAGCATGCGCACCATGACCCGCATGGGCACACCGGCGCTGAAACGCATCGAGCGCGAAAGTAGCTTCGTCAAGGGCCTGCACTCGCTGGGTGATCTGCACCCGGAGCGCCGCTTCATCATGCACTTCCCGCAGGAGCTGGCGATCCAGAGCATTGGCTCCGGTTACGGCGGCAATGCGCTGCTGGGCAAGAAATGCCACGCGCTGCGCATTGCTTCGCACCAGGCCCGCCAGGAGGGCTGGCTGGCCGAACACATGCTGATCATGGGTATCGAGGATCCGCAAGGGCGGCTGCACTACATCGCGGCCGCGTTTCCCTCGGCGTGTGGCAAAACCAATATGGCCATGCTGATCCCGCCCCAGGAATATCAGGGCTGGAAAGTGCATACCATTGGTGACGACATCGCCTGGCTGCATGTCGGAGACGACGGCCGGCTATGGGCCATCAATCCCGAGGCCGGTTTCTTTGGCGTGGCGCCCGGCACCAGCCGGCACACCAACGCCAACGCCGTCGATATGCTGCAGCACGACACCATTTTCACCAACGTGGCGCTCACCGAAGACCGGCGGCCATGGTGGGAAGGCCTGTCCGACGAGACGCCGGCCTTTGACTGGCAAGGGCGGCCCTACCAGCCGGCCAATGGCCCGGCCGCGCATCCGAATTCCCGGTTCACGGTATCGGCCCGCCAATGCAAGTCCTGGTCCGACGCCGCCGAGCGGCCATCCGGAGTCCCCATCTCGGCCATCATCTTTGGTGGCCGGCGCGCCTCTCTGGTACCGCTGGTCCTGGAGGCCAGAAACTGGCGCCACGGCGTGCTGCTGGGTGCCTCGATGGCGTCCGAAACTACCGCTGCAGCCACCGGCAAAACCGGTGTCGTGCGGCGCGATCCGATGGCCATGAAGCCGTTCTGTGGCTACCACTTCGGCGATTACTGGTCACATTGGCTGGCCACCGGTGCCCGGCTCAAGAAGGCGCCCGGTATCTATCAGGTCAACTGGTTCCGACGCGACGCGCAAGGCCGTTTCCTGTGGCCGGGTTTCGGCGAGAACCTGCGGGTCCTGAAATGGATTCTCGACCGCTGCCAGGGCAGCATCGGCGCGCACGAAACGCCGGTCGGCAATTTACCTTTGCACGGCGATATCGACCTTTCCGGCCTCGACGTGTCGCACGACCACATGCAGCAGCTGACCGAGATCGAGCCGCAAGCCTGGCAGGACGAAATGGACCAGGTCAGCAGCTTTCTGCACGGCTTTGGGCCACGCGTGCCGCAAGCACTGCACGATGAGCGCGAACAGGTGGCACAGGACCTGCGCGGTTCAGGCTCGACCTAGCACTGGACTCAGTCCGCGCCCAGGGACCAAAAACCCGCGGCAAAAACAAGGGAAGCCGGCGCGGGGCAGACCCACGCCGGCTTCCTAACTACGCAGCAAGACCCGCCCCGTTCAGGGCGAATCGACCTCGTTCAGGCGGCTTCGGTCAACGCCTTCATGCTCAGGCGAATACGGCCCTGCTTGTCCACCTCTAGCACCTTGACCCGCACCACATCGCCCTCGGCCAGCTTGTCGCTGACCTTCTCGACGCGTTCGTCGGATATCTGCGAGATGTGCAGCAAGCCATCGCGACCGGGCAGGATGGTGACGAAAGCACCAAAATCCATCAACCGCGCCACGCGACCCTCATAGACCATCCCGACCTCGATCTCGGCGGTGATGCGCTCGATCAGGCCACGCGCCTCCTCGGCTGCGGCTCGGTCTACGGAAGCGATGCGCACCGTGCCGTCATCGTCAATATCGATGGTGGTGCCAGTCTGCTCGGTGATGCCACGGATCGTGACTCCGCCCTTGCCAATGACATCGCGGATCTTGTCCGGGTGGATGTGCACGGTCAGAATGCGCGGCGCGTAGTCGGACATTTCATCGCGCGGTTTGGCCAGGGCTTTTGCCATTTCACCAATAATGTGCAGCCGGCCTTCGCAGGCCTGCTCTAGCGCCGCCTGCATGATCTGGCCGGTGATGCCGGTAACCTTGATGTCCATCTGCAGGGCAGTGACACCCGTGGCGGTACCGGCAACCTTGAAGTCCATGTCCCCCAGGTGATCCTCGTCACCCAGAATATCCGACAGCACCGCGAAGCGGCTGCCGTCCATGATCAGGCCCATGGCGATACCCGCCACCGGCTCGCTGATCGGCACACCGGCATCCATCAGAGACAGGCTGCCACCACACACGGTCGCCATCGAGCTCGATCCATTGGACTCAGTGATCTCGGACACGATCCGCAGCGTGTATGGGAATGCCGCCTTGGACGGCACGACGGCCGCCAACGCGCGCTTGGCCAGCCGGCCATGGCCGATCTCGCGGCGCTTGGTGGCGCCGACTCGACCCGTCTCGCCGACGCAATAAGGCGGGAAGTTGTAGTGCAGCATGAAGCCGTCGCGGAACTCGCCTTCCAGGGCGTCAATCAGCTGTGCGTCGCGCTCGGTGCCCAAGGTGGTGACCACCAGGGCTTGCGTCTCGCCGCGTGTGAACAGGGCCGAGCCATGGGTACGCGGCAAAACACCGGTACGAATGGAGATCGGGCGCACCTGGCGCGTGGTTCGGCCATCAATGCGCGGATTGCCGTCAACGATGCGGCCACGCACGATGCGTTTCTCGATCGCGGAGAACAGCGTCTGCACTTCCTGTGCCCGCTCACCGGTATCGCCGGCAAGATGGGTCACACGTTCACGGGCCTGCGCCACGGCTTCCTGTCGGGCCTGCTTCTCGGGAATCGAATAGGCCTCGACCAGCACGTGCTCAACCGCCGAGTTAACGGCCGCCTCCAGATCAAGATCCTTTTCCGGAGGCGTCCACGGCCAAGGCTGCACGCCCGCTTCGGCGACCAGCTCAAGAATGGCCTGAATCACGGGCTGGAACGCACGCTGACCGGCCAGCACGCCTTCCAGCATCACCTCTTCGGACAGCATTTTGGCTTCCGACTCGACCATGATCACGCCGTCGGCGGTTCCCGCCACCACCAGATTAAGGTGCGTCTCGGCGGTTTACTTGTAGGTGGGGTTGATCACATACGCGCCATCCTGGTAACCGACCCGGGTAGCCGCCACTGGCCCCTTGAACGGCAAGCCGGACAGCATCAGCGCCGCCGAAGCGCCAATCAGGGCCGGGATATCAGGATCGATCTCGTCATCGGCTGACAGTACCGTAGGGACTACCTGCACTTCGTTGTAGAAACCCTTCGGAAACAGCGGGCGCATGGCCCGGTCAATCAAACGGGATGTCAAGATGGCCTTCTCGGTCGGCCGGCCCTCGCGCTTGAAGCCGCCCGGGATACGTCCTGCGGCATAGGTGCGCTCGATAAAATCCACCGTCAGCGGGAAGAAATCCTGCCCGGGCCTTATGCCTTTGCTGGCGGTGACCGCCACCAGCACCATGGTGTCGCCCATGCGGACCATCACCGAGTAGGCCTGCTTGGCAATTTCGCCGGTTTCCAGGGTCAGCAGATGCTTGCCTAGCTGGACTTCTTTACGGATAAATTTCACGTAGCTTTCTTCCCTTGCATTGAACTGTCAGATCCAGGCCGCCCCGCGGCTGGATTGCGATGCTCCCGGCGGGAACACCAAGTCGCCTCAGCGACGTAGACCGAGCCGCTCGACGAGCGTCCGATAACGGCCACTGTCGCAACGCTTCAGGTAATCGAGCAGCTTGCGCCGCTGGGCCACCAGACGCAGCAAACCCTGGCGCGAGTGATGATCCTGGCGGTGCAGCTTGAAGTGATCATTGAGTTGGTCAAGGCGCGCCGAGATCAAGGCCACCTGCACTTCGACCGAGCCGGTGTCATTGGCCGTGCGGCCATAGGACTTCACCAGATCAGCTGTTTTTTCGACATTAAGCGACATGGGGGCGATTACTCCGGGCAAAAGACGCCACTGATGATCTTCGGGGAAACGGCGGATTGTACCTGCCGCCCCGTGTCAAGCTCAACCATGTCCGACAGTTTCCGCCCGATCAGGGCCATGCCGTGGCTCATCAGCTTGGCTCACCAGCCGGCGCGGCAGTAATTGGCCCGCCGCGGCCTCGGCCATACCTACGAATGCCCGCCCCCGCGTGAACACCGCCACCCAACCATCGGCAAGCGGCTGCGTCAGGGCCAGCGCCTGCCCACGTTGCAAGGCGCCGGCGTCTGCCTCCGACAATTGCACCTGTGGCAAGTGTGCCAGTGCCTGTCCGATGGGTACCAGCTGCGCGTCCAGCGCTGCCGCACCGGCGCTGGCGACCTCGCGCAACTGCTCCAGCGTCCGTGCCTGCGCGACATCGAGCGCGCCCACCCGCAAGCGGCGCAGCGCGACCACGTGGGCACCGCAACCGAGGGCTTCGCCCAAATCCTCGACCAAGCTGCGCACATAAGTGCCCTTGGAGCAGTCCAGTTCAAGCTCCATCTCATCACCGGCCAGGCTGAGCAGTTGTAAACGACTGATATGCACTGCGCGCGCCGGACGGTCCACCACCTCGCCGCGACGCGCCAGGGTATAGAGCCGCTCTCCGCCATGCTTGAGCGCTGAATACATGGAGGGGATCTGCATCAGGTCGCCGGTGTGGGCCGCCAACGCCGCGATCACGCCGGCCTCGTCCACCGCCACCGGGCGTTCGCGCAGCCACTCACCATCGCTGTCACCGCTGCGGGTGGTCACGCCCAGGCGCGCGCGCACGCGGTAGGTCTTGTCCGCCCCGAGCAGGAACTGCGTCACCTTGGTTGCCTCGCCAAAGCACACCGGCAGCAGGCCTGTGGCCAACGGGTCCAGGGTGCCGGTGTGACCGGCCTTTGAGGCATCAAACAAGCGCCGCGCCGCTTGCAGTGCCTGGTTCGAGGACAGTCCGGTTGGCTTGTCCAGAAGCAGAACGCCGCTGACCGGGCGTCCGCGACGGCGACTCAAGAGGCGCGCCCCTCCACCGCAATACGGCGCAACAGGTCTTCCACCACGGGAGGTGTTTCCAGTTCGAAGCGAAGCTCGGGCATGCGCCGCAAACGCAGCACCGAAGCCAGGCGGCGGCGCAAAAAGCCGGCCGCGTGTCGCAGACCGATCGCCACCGCAGCGGCGTCGGCCTCGCCGACCACGCCAAAGCGCACCTTGGCCACGCCAAGGTCACGGCTCACAACCACCTTGTGCACGGTAATCATCCCGGTTACGCGTGGGTCGTTGACCTCGCGCAGCGCTGCCGGCAATTCATGTGCAATGGCTTCCGCCACACGTCGGGTGCGATCGATGCCTTCCATGATCGTTACAGCGTGCGCTCCACCTTGATGCGCTCGTAGCACTCGATCTGATCGCCGACCTGCACGTCGTCATACTGCTTGACCGCGATGCCACACTCGGTTCCGGATCGGACTTCGTTGACATCATCCTTATGCCGACGCAGGGACTCAAGCTCACCCTCGAAGATCACTACATTGGCCCGCAGTACGCGGATCGGGCAGCGTCGGCGTACCACGCCATCGGCCACGATACAGCCGGCGACCGCGCCCAGCTTGGCGGAACGAAAGACCTCGCGCACCTCGGCCAGACCCAGGATGTTTTCCTTGATCTCCGGCTCCAGCAGGCCGCCCAGGGCCAGCTTTACCTCATCGATAGCCTCATAGATGATGCTGTGATAGCGGACCTGAACCCCGGCTTCCTTGATCAGCTTGCGGGCGGTGGCGTCGGCCCGCACGTTGAAGCCCAGCAGCAAGGCCCCGGTCGACACCGCCAGGTTGACGTCGGTTTCGGTAATGCCACCCACGCCGGAGGCGATCACGCGCACGCCGACCTCGTCCGTCGACAGTGCAAGCAAGGAACCCGAAATCGCCTCGGCCGAACCCTGGACGTCGGACTTGATGATGACGTTGAGCGTCTTGATTTCCGCCGCCCGCAACTGACTGAAGATGTCGGCGGAAGGCGTCTCACGCCGGGTCAGAGATGCCTCACGCGCCTTCTGCTGGCGGAATTGGGCTATCTCGCGGGCCCGCCGCTCGTCCTCTACGGTGTTGAAGGAATCACCCACGTTCGGCACACCGGACAGCCCGAGCACCTCCACCGGCTGCGAGGGGCCCGCCTCAAGCAGCGGCTGGCCATGTTCGTCCAGCAGCAAACGCACGCGCCCGAATTCATTGCCGGCCAGGACCATGTCGCCGCGTTTCAGCGTACCGGCCTGCACCAGCACCGTGGCGACCGGACCACGACCGCGGTCAAGCTGCGCTTCCACAACCACGCCCAGGGCAGGCCCCAGGGCAACCGCCTTCAGTTCCATTACCTCCGCCTGCAGCACCACCGCTTCCAGCAAGGTATCAATGCCCTGGCCGGTCTTGGCCGACACCGGCACGAACTGCACGTCACCGCCAAAATCCTCGGAGACCACCTCGTACTGAATCAGCTCCTGCTTGACCCGCTCCGGGTCGGCGTCCGGCTTGTCGATCTTGTTGACCGCCACCACCAGCGGAACGCCACCCGCCTTGGCATGCTGCAACGCCTCAATGGTTTGCGGCATGACCCCATCATCG
>CAZZHF010000067.1:0-11523 GCA_964653545.1 uncultured Gammaproteobacteria bacterium
AGAAATCGAATCGTCGGATCGGAACGCGCGGTAGCGGGCGGTACGAAACTTCGGACGCCCACGCGCTGTCACAGCTGACAAGCTGTCACCCCGATAAACTCATACCCACGACCCACACAGAAAAGTCGCCCGCTGACACTTCGTCGGTTGTCGCGAGAAGTCACGCTTACCGCTGCCCATAACCGACGAAACCATGCGCATAAAACCCTACCCAGGCAAACCCAGGCCCGTCATCGACAGCCAGCTATCGGCAGTCCACCCGCCGGCCCGAGCGGGTGGGCGGCGCCGCGTCGGGCGGCTACTGGCCGTGCTGCTCGTGCTGGCAGTGGGCGCAGCCGCTTACTACGGCGCCCGCTGGCCGTTACGCCTCAATAGCAACTGGGAAATCACCCAGACGATTTCCCTGACGCGGCCGGACAGTTTGTCCCTGGGCGCTGACGGGGAGCTGCACTACGTGACGCTGGAAACCGTCCCGGGTCTGTTGGTCGAGCTGACGCCGGATGGACCCAAAACCGTGTTCGGCGATTTTCTGAAACCCGACAGCCTGCTGGTACTGCCAGACACCATCATCGTCACCGAGGAAGACGTCGATGGCCGGGTAATGGCCTTTAACCGGTCGACCGCGAAACTGCGCGTTCTGGCTCGGCTGGACAATCCGGAGGGTATTTTGCTGCGCGCCGATGGCAGTCTGGTGGTGGCCCTGGACACGCCGGCCGGACGACTGATGATCCTGCGCAATGATGCCGAGCCGCAGCTGCTGGTCGAGGGTCTCGATCAACCCGAAGGACTGTGCAACCTGCCAGACGGCCGCATAGGCATCGCCGAGAGCGGCACCGGTCGCATCCTCGCCCACGGCCCGAAGGGGCTCGAAGTGCTGGCCGATAATCTCGACGGCATCGACCAACTGGCCTGTGGCGCCGACGGCAGTTTGTGGGCGGTACTCAGCCAGGTTCGCAGCGGCCAACTGATCCGTATTCAGGATGGTCGGCGCCGGACCATCGCCCGCCATCTGCGCCAACCGCAGGGTATCGCCCTGGCGCCCGACGGCAGCGTATACATCGCCGAGACGCGAGCGAACCGTGTTCTGCGCCTGCAAGCCCGGTGATTTCAGGCGGCCACAGGCAGGCCTGAATACAGCCTGGCTGCTGGGCGGGAGAGTGCTTATAACCGACTAGCGGCCATAGCGCCTGGGCGCGGTGCCGATTGCGAAGTGTCTGGTTCTGGCTGGCTCGGGCAGTGCAACACCGCAGCCAATCCAACGTTGCCCGAACTGGAGCGTATGCCACCGGCCAAGGTACTGTGCGTTTGCGGTGCCTGGGAGCAGGCCGACAGCTTGTGTGCAGCGCCCGGTCTGGCCCGCATCACGCGCTTGCAGCGTCCCGGGGACCATCACTTCGATCGGCGGTACGACATCATCGTCGATGCCATCCGCGGGCCGACTCGGATCATTCAGTAACCAGCGGCCTGCACGATCACCTTGAGCCGGCCCGACGCTGACATCGACTCAGCGACATCACTCCGCGCCGTCCCCTTGCTTGGTCGACGTCAGCTGCTCAATCGCCCGCTGTACCTGTTCCCGGGCCGGATCGTCCGGCTGCAAAGCCTGTAGCAGTCGCTGCCAGTAGTCGCGCGCCTGATCGCTTCGGCCGGCAAGTTGCGCCGCCTGCCCCAGCACCCACAACGCCGAACCGTTGCCGGGGTTCAGCTCCAGCAACTGGCGATACAGCTGCACCGCCCTGGCGCTTGGCTGCTGCGGATTGAGCGCGTACTCGCTGGCCGCGTAGGCGGCTAGCACTTCCGCACGCCGCGGGTCCAGTTCGTGGGCCCGGGCATAAGCGTCACGGGCGCCGGCGCGGTCACCGCGTGCGCTGCGGCCAAAGCCGGCGCGCACCCACAGCCTGGGGTCCTCAGGCGCATCCCGCACTGCTTGCTCGAAACGCTCGATCACCGCGGCAATACCGGGTGGTGGCGGGATACCTTCCTCGGCCAGGCCGGCATACGCCTCGAGAATGCCCAAATCATCCGGCGCCAGCTGCGCGGCTTTGCCGTAGGCGCGCCGTGCATCGCCCGGGCGGCCGAGCACGGCGTACGAGCGACCCAGACGCTTCCAGCCCTCGACATCGTTGCCATCCGCAGCCAGCCGGGCTTCCAGCCGCGCCACCATGGCCTCGGGGTCTATCGGTGCGTTAGCGCCAACCTGCGGGCCACTCTGACTGGCGTCAAGCGCGGTCCAGAATGGCCCCTGCACGTAGGCATAGAGGCCAAGTCCAGCCGCGGGTAGGAACAGCAGGATGCCGAGCGCCAAAGGCCACCCGGCACCCCCTGCCTGCGCTGCCACCGGTACCGTGGCGGCCGGCAAGTGGGTGAGTTCCGCCTGCAAGCGCCGCTGTTCGTCGGCAAAACTTGCCGCATCCAGCGCTCCGTCGCCATGGGCCCGCGCAAGCTCGGCAAGACTCGCCTGCAAATGCGCGCGGCGCGCAACGGTCGTATCGGTGCCCGCGGCTGGCAGCGGCAAACGCAGCACCAGCCAGCCGACCGCGGCGAGAAGACACAGGGCCATCAGAAATACGATAGTCATGCTCGGTCCTGATCACGCAGCCGTCGGCGCAAATACCAGCCCGCGGCGCCCACGCCCAGCAGCAACAGGACAGGTGGCAACCACCACAGCGGCGCCCCGCTACCGGCACGCGGCGGCTGCATCAGCACGAAATCGCCGTAGCGGGCGCGAAAGTATTCGATGATCTGAGAATCACTGCGCCCGGCCGCGAGCTGTTCCGCGATCAGGGCGCGCATGTCCCGAGCAAGATCGGCGTCCGATTCGGCCACCGACTGGTTCTGACACACCGCGCAGCGTAGTTTTTCGGCGATTTCCAGCATATGCCGCTGCTGCGGGTCTTCCGCCACGACATCGGCCCATGCCATCGGGGCGATCAGCAGCAAGGCCAACAGCAGCCTGTGCATCAGCTCACCCCGAACAGGCGTCGCAGATAACCGCGCAGGCTATCGGCGTCGAGCGGACCCACGTGCTTGGCCAGTAGCGTGCCATCGTTGGCCACGAAAAAGGTCTCCGGCACGCCGTACACGCCAAGCTCGATACCGGCTCGTCCTTCAGGATCGAAAAACGACCAGCGGTAGGCATCGCCTCGCTCAGCCAGCCAGGCCTTGCCGGCATCGCGTCGGTCGCGGTAGTTCAGACCGATGAAAGCCACCCGGTCGCCGAATTCACGGGCGGCGGCCACCACCACCGGGTGCTCCACCAGACATGATTCGCACCAGGAGGCCCACACGTTGATCAACATCGGACCACCCCGTCCGCCAGCGGCCAGGTCCACCACCTGGCCGTCGAGCGTCACGCCTTCGATCGCCGGCAGCGACTTGCCCACCAGCGGCGAGGGAATTTGCTTTGGGTCGTGCCGAAGCCCGACTGCCAGTACCCCTAAAAGCCCTGCCAGTACCGGCAGCAACAGCCATCGCCAAGCCTTCACGTGCTCATAATCCTGAGGTCTTCCAGCAATCCGAAGCGGGTGTGTTGCCGGCCTCGGGCCACTGTCGCGGCCCGGGAAGGCAGGGCTTCATTATGCCGGCTGCTTCGTCGGCAGGGAGAATGCGGTCGGATGGGCCACGCCGCCGCGGATAGGCGGGTACTTGACCCACGTCAACCCGGCCCATTGCGAACCATTCGCATTACGGGCAGCATAGCGCCATGTCACATCCTGCCTCGTCCCCCTGGCTGGTCACGCCACTGCTCGTCGCGCCACTGGTATTGCAGGCCGCGCAGTACCTGAGCATCGAACAAGCGCAGCGACTGCTGTTTCCGAGTGCCAGCGCTTACACGCCGCTGCCACTGCGCCTGACCGCGGAGCAACGGCGCGCGATCGAGGCCGCCAGCGGCATCCGTGTGGCGGATTCCACCCCCAAGGTGTGGCGAGTCAGCGTCGGCGAGCGCCTGCTCGGCCATCTGTTCGTGGATCAGGTGTATGGAAAGCACGAGTTCATCACCTACGCGCTGGCAATCGGTGCCGACGGCAAGGTTGCCGGGGTCGAGATCCTCGATTACCGCGAAACGCATGGCGATCAAGTGCGCCAACCACGCTGGCGGGCGCAGTTCCTGGGCAAGGACGCGGGCGATGCCGTCAAGCTTGGCCGGGATATTCAGAACATCAGCGGTGCGACCCTGTCCTGCCGCCATCTGACCGACGGCGTGCGGCGGCTGCTCGCCACGCACCACGCAGCGCTGCTCAGCGCACCGTGAACGCGCCACTCGCACTTGCCCGGGGCAGCCTGCGCCGCGCGCAGCCCTGGCTCGGCACACTGGTTAGCATCGAGGCCTCCGGACTGTCGCCCACGCGCCTTGCGAACGCCATGCAGCGAGCCTTTCGCGCGGTTGCGCGGGTGCACACCCTGATGAGCTTTCATGATCCCGAAAGCGAACTCGCACGGCTGAATCGCGATGCCCACGGGGGCCCAATACCGGTAAGCGTGCACCTGCTGCGCGTGCTGCGCGCGGCCTGTCGCATCAGTGCCCTGACAGGCGGTCGTTTCGACGTCACGGTCGCTCCGCTGCTGGTGCGCTGGGGCTATCTGCCAGGACCGCCAGCCCGCGAGAATGGCCACGGCGATTGGCGTGATCTGCGGTTCGGCGCCGGCCGCACCGTACAGTTTGCGCGGCCGCTGCAGATCGATCTTGGCGGCATTGCCAAGGGCTATGCCGTGGATCTGGCCATCGCCACGCTGTTCCGGGCCGGTGTCACCCAGGCCTGCGTCAACGCGGGCGGGGACTTGCGTTTTTACGGCCGAGAGCCGCGTCAGATAGGTATTCGCGACCCGGATGATCCGGCGCGCCTGCACCTGCTGCCAGCGCGTCTGAGCGGGGCCGTGGCAAGCTCCTGCGTGCGGAACACGCGCCGCAAGCTGGGCCGCGGCTGGTGCTCGCCGGTGGTTGATCCGCTCACCGGGCGCGCCCTGAGCGCGCCGTACAGCGTGACGGTGCTGGCCCGCAGTTGCCTGTATGCGGACGCGCTGACCAAACCGGTGGCCCTTGATGCGGCGGCGGCCACCCCGCTGCTGCGCCGCCTGCGCGCGCAGGCACTGCAGTTGCCGGCCCCATGAAGCCAGGGCTGCGCTATGCGCTGGGTACCCCCCGGCTTGCACCGCTCGGCCGGCGGGCAGTCTACGGACTGTGCCTGCTGCTGCTGCTGACCGGGGCCGTCTGGCTGGTAATGCACACATGGCTGCGCGTCGAGGGCCCGTTCGGACCGCAACACCATCCCCTGGAAACCTGGCTGATGCGTCTGCACGGCCTGCTGGCCCTGCCGGCACTGCTTGGCCTGGGCGCCTTGCTGCCAATCCACGTCTGGCCCGCCTGGCGACCGCGCCAACATCGCACCAGCGGTCTTGGGTTGCTCGTTGCCTGCGGCGCATTGGCACTTGGCGGCTGGGCGCTGTACTACGTGGCAAGCGAGACTGCCCGACACTGGCTTTCGGTCAGCCATTGGCTGCTAGGGCTGGCGCTGCCGGTGTTGGTGCTGGCCCACATCATCGGCGCCCGGCGCGAGCGGCGTGCGGACGAACGCGAGCCCCGCCGGCGGCCCGGCGTGTAATCCGCGAACAACCACCAAAAACTCATGCGCCAGAGCGGGGTCTAACCAGCCCGCTCATATCTCTGCCATGCAGGTCGACGAATCAGCACCCGCTGCACGTCCGCGTCGTGTTTTGGGCGGACTCTCGGTCCGTCTGAACCGGCTCCATAACCAGGAAACTGTCATGTTGAAAACTCGCTTTCACCGCCCCGTCGCCCTCGGTTTTGGCCTGCTGCTCATAGCCGGCTGCGCCACCAACCCCGACACCGGTCAGCGCGAGATGACCAAGACCGGCAAGAGTGCCGCCATCGGCGCGGCGGTCGGCGCAGCCGTTGGGGGGGTGAGTGGCGGTAACCGCGGCAAGCGGGCTGCCATCGGCGCGGCGGCGGGTGCCGCGATTGGCGCCGGCGTCGGCAAATACATGCAGAACCAGGAGGACAAACTGCGTCAGCAAACCGCTGGCACGGGCGTGGAAGTCACCCGCCAGGGCGACGACATCATCCTGAACATGCCCGGGCGTGTGACCTTCGCGACCGACAGTGCCCAGATCACTCCGGCCTTCTACAGCACCCTGGATCAGGTGACCGCCACCATCACCGAGTATCAGGACACCCGGGTGCGGGTCGCCGGCCACACCGACAGCACCGGCTCGGACAGCTACAACCAGCAGCTTTCGGAGCGTCGTGCCCAGGCGGTAGCGAGCTATCTGACTGGCAGTGGCGTGGCAAACACCCGCGTTACCACCGTCGGCTACGGCGAGACCCAACCAATCGCGTCCAACGAAACCGCCGACGGTCGCCAGCAGAATCGTCGCGTCGAGATCGTCCTGAGTCCCGCTGGCGGCTGAATGTCTGGTCGTGATTCCCGGCGCATCCCTGGCCGGGATCGCGGCCCGCGCTTGGGCAGCGGTAAGTTTCTAGCAACGTTTGCTGGTGGCTCCGGCCAGCCCGGCCAACAACTCGGCGGTCTCAAACAGCGGCAGGCCCATAACGCCTGAGTAACTGCCCTCAAGATGCCGGATGAAGGCCGCCGCGCGGCCCTGGATGGCGTACGCGCCGGCTTTGTCCAGAGGCTCCCCGGTGTCGCAATAGGCGGCAATCTCGGTCGGCGACAAGGGCCGGAACGTGACCTCGCTGGTGCTCAGTCGCACCGCGTGACTGGCGTCCTGCACCCGCGCCACCGCGGTCAATACCTGATGCGTGTGGCCAGACAGGCGGCCCAGCATGGCAGCGGCGTGATCGCGGTCTGTCGGTTTGCCGAATATTTCGCCTTCCAGCACCACGACGGTATCGGCCCCGAGCACCCGCACGGGTGGCCGGTAATTCGCCGCCCCGGCCCGTGCCTTGGCCAGGGCCAGCCGGCATACATGATCGCTGGCCAGCTCGGCAGCCAGCGGCCGCTCGTCTACCGCCACCGCCGCCACTTCGAACTCAAAACCCAGCTGCGCCAACAACTCATGTCGGCGTGGCGAGGTCGAGGCAAGTACTAATCGCATGGGAGTGAGCCAAATCCAATGTCGATGTGCGGCGCCGAAGTTTAACGACACCGAGCTGGCGCCTGCCGACCACAAGCCTTCTCGCGCTGACTGAGTCCGGCCGCCGGCTGGCGGACGCGCACCGCGCGTGGACCGGCGAACCTAAGTTCACGGGCTTCCATCCCGGCCCACGGCAAGCTTCTTTACATCACTTGCGGGGATGGCGCGCGACCGAGGCTCAGTGTAAAAAGACTCGGTATTTCAGGCAGGCCACCAGCGCCGTCGCAGGACGGCGTCGTTTGGCTGCCGGCGGCTGGAAACAGGAGGCAAACATGCAGACGTCCGCGCATCATACGGTCCTTATCGTCGGTGGCGGTGCCGGCGGCCTGGCGGTCGCTGCTGCCCTGCGTCGCGCACGGCCATCGCTCGACATCGCCGTCATCGAACCTAGCGAACACCAGGACTATCAACCCGGCTGGACTCTGGTCGGGGGCGGTGCCATGCGCGCCGAAGCCACCCGCCGCCCGATGGCGCGTTTCATTCCACGCGGAGTGAGTTGGATACGCGACCGGGCGGAGGCGTTTGAACCACACGACAAACGCGTGCTTCTGCAATCCGGCAGCGTTCTCGGATACGACCGCCTGATAGTCGCCGCTGGCTTGCAGCTGGACTGGCAACGCGTCGACGGACTCGTCGACGCTCTGGGACACGGCGGCGTGACTTCGAACTACCGCTACGATCTGGCACCGTATACGTGGCAATGCGTGCAGAATTTGCGCTCTGGGCGCGCCCTGTTCACACAACCGGCCATGCCCATCAAGTGCGCCGGTGCCCCCCAAAAGGTGCTGTACCTCGCCGCCGACCATTGGCGCCGCACTGGGCGTGCTGTGCAGGCACATTTCTTTACTCAGGGCCCGACCATGTTCGGTGTGCCGGTGTTCGCAGAGGCGTTGGCCGGCATCATGCGCGACTATGGCGCAATACCGCATTTCGGGCATAACTTGACCGCAGTGGATGCCGCCCGTCGGGAGGCGACCTTCCAGACCGCTGAGGGCGCAAGCAGGACCGAAGCGTACGACCTGCTGCATGTCACCCCCCCACAGAGCGCGCCTGACTTCATCAAAAGCAGTCCATTGGCGGATGCCGCCGGCTGGCTGGACGTGGACCCGCACACACTGCGTCACACACGTTATCCGGACGTGTTCGGTCTGGGCGACTGCACCAACACACCCAACGCCAAGACCGCCGCCGCGGTTCGCCGGCAATTCCCAGTCGTGGTGGCCGGTGTGCTCGGCGATCTTGCGCAGGGCCGGGACAGCCATCGCTACGATGGTTACGGCGGCTGTCCACTCACCACCGCCCACGGGCGGGTACTGCTGGCGGAGTTTCGCTACCAAGGCGAGGTGGTGCCCAGCTTCCCCCTGGACCCGCGGCGACCCCGGCGCAGCTACTGGTGGCTGAAACGTTACGGTTTCCCGTGGCTGTACTGGCATGTGTTGCTGCGTGGAAGGGATTGGTCCTGGCCACACCCGCGACCGCGTAGCTTCTGAGATCAATCGCTTGTGGTGCCTTGCCACATTCGAGAACCAATCGTGAAAACACCGCTCCGGGGTGAAGTCGTCTGGACGTCAGCCGTCCGAACGGTCGTACACTTGGCGGCAACGACGAGCCCACTCAGGTTACGAGGAGAGCCATGAACGCGCCCACGCAACGCGTCGACTACAGCACACTCATCCGCGAAGACGCACCGGAAGGTTTTTTGGTCCACAGCCGCCTGTACCTGGATGAGGCCATTTTCGAGGACGAGATCGAGCGCATTTATCATCGCGGCTGGGTGTACGTCGGTCACGAAAGCGAACTGCCCAAGGCCGGTGATTACCGGCTACGCTTAATCGGTCGTCAGCCAGTGATCATGGTGCGCGGCGAGGACCAGCGCATACGCTTGCTGCTGAACCGCTGCACCCACCGCGGCAACACCATCTGCCAGCGCGAGCGCGGCAACACCAAATTCTTCCGCTGTGCGTACCACGGCTGGGTATTCGACAACACCGGAGCCCTGCGCGAGGCGACGCACGTGTCCGGCTGGGGCGATCGCCCGCCTGGTGAGGCTCAGCACCTGTTCGAGGTGCCGCGCATGGGCGTACACCGGGGCTTCATCTTTGCCAGCCTGGTCAGCGATGGCGTCAGCTTCGAGGACTACCTGGGCAACGCCGCTGCATACCTGTCGCGCTATTGCGATCTGGCGCCGGGCGGCGAAATCGACCTGTCGGCGGGCCGCCATGGCATTACCGTGGATGCCAACTGGAAGATGCAACTTGAAAACCTGACCGACGCCTATCATGCCGAGTACGTCCACGCCTCTGCGCTGGCGCAGTTCGCCAGCCTGTCCTCGACCGACAAGAAAGCCGCCTTTACCGATCGTGGCGATCTTGAAAACCCCCTCGCCATGCAGCGCGACCTGGGCGGTGGCCACTCGGTGCTGGACAGCTTCACCTCCAACCGGGCACAGGGCGACAAGCTGCGCTTCACCGGATCGACCGGCACCCTGCTGCCGGAGGTGATCGAAGGCGTGGCGCAGCGCATTGGCTCGCACGAGAAGGCACAGTGGCTGGCCCGCGGTGGCCCCTGCCACATCATGGTGTTTCCGAACCTGATGCTGCTGTGGGATGCGGTGCGCGTGATTCAGCCGGTCGCCCACAGCGTCACCCACATCTACTACCACCCGGCCCTGCTCAAGGGCGCTTCCGAGGCCGTGAACATCGCCCGTATCCGCGCTCAGGAAGGCGGTTTCGGGCCGGCCGGCTTTCTGGCCCCGGACGACATGGAAATGTTCGAGCGCAGCCAGGCTGGCATGGCCGTGCGGCCGGACACCTGGCTGGAACTGAACCGCGGCCGACACATCGAGCGCATCGAAGACGATGATTTCGGGCAGCCGGTGCGCACCTGCCAGAATCTCGACGAAGTTGCTCAACGTGGCATCTGGCGTCACTACAAAACCGTCATGACCGCTGAATAAGGAGTCCCTCCGTGAGCTTGCGTGACGAAATAGAACAATTCATCTACCGCGAAGCCCGCCTGATGGACCAGCACCGCTTCGAGGACTGGGAAGCGTTGTGGACCGACGACGGTGTGTACTGGGTGCCCTGCGTCCACGATGGCGAGCCGGACACCGACGTCGCCATCATCTATGCCGACCGGGCGGCGATCACGCGCCGTCTGTCGCGCATGAAAAGTAACGCCATGTTCATTCAGGACCCCCGTTCGGTGGTGGCACGTCTGGTCGGCAACGTCGAGATCGACCCCACTGGCGACGACGCGGCGCTTGTGTATTCCAGCTTCAATATCACCGAGTTTCGGCGCCGCGGTCACAAGACCTGGCTGCGCACCTGGGCCGGGCGCAGCGAGCATCAGCTGCGTCGCCAGGACGGCTCCTGGAAGATGGCATTCAAGAAAGTCCTGCTGGTCAACAGCGACGGCGAGCTTCCCGCGCTCGGATTTCTGGTCTGAGCGTCAACGCTGCGGATGGGTCGCGCCGATCGGCCGCAACGAAACTGCCCGGCGCCAATATCGCACGCACGCACGGGACCGGGACCGGCCGATACCCGACGCTCCGGTAGAATCGGCCACCTGCCTGCTGCCTGAACCCGCCCATCGCCCATGCAATTCAGCCTGCCCCCGCTTGTGCTTGCCGCCGCCTACCTTGCCCTTGGCGCAGGCTACGGCTGGATACTGCGTCGTCAGGAGCCGTGGTCCCGCCGGTCGCTGCGGGCCCTGACCGTGCTGCTGGCAGCTGCGCATCTGTGGCTGCTCGCCGACGTAGTGCCGCAGGGAACATCGCTGCTGCTCGGATTTGGTAACTCCGTATCGCTACTGGCGGCATTGGTGATGCTGCTGTTCGGCGGCCTGTCCAGCGTGCGTGCGGTGGATAACCTCGGCGTCGCACTGGCGCCGCTGGCGGCCCTGTCGGTGCTGCTGATGATGCTGCCCAGCCATGCAGCGCCACTGCCAATTGTCGATGCCCTGCCGCTGGCGCTGCACATACTGCTGTCGGTACTTGCCTATGGCCTGCTCGCCCTGGCGGCGCTACAGGCGCTGTTCATGGCCTATCAGGACAGTCGGCTACGCCAGCACACGCCCGGTGGCTTACTGCGCGCGTTGCCGCCGCTGGGCGACATGGAACAGCTGCTGTTTCAGATACTGGCCCTGGGATTCGCGGCCCTGACGCTGGCGCTACTGTCCGGGATGCTGTTTCTGGGCGACATTTTCGCGCCGCATCTGATCGAAAAAACGGCGCTGTCGATCTGCGCCTGGCTGGTCATCGGCACCCTGCTGATCGGCCGACGCCGGGCTGGCTGGCGCGGCCAGACCGCGGTGCGCTGGACCCTGGCGGGCTTTGGTCTGTTGATGTTGGCCTATCTTGGCAGCAAGTTCGCGCTCGAATTTCTACTGCGGGCCCGCTAGCCGCGGCCG
>CAZZHF010000068.1:0-11472 GCA_964653545.1 uncultured Gammaproteobacteria bacterium
CTGGTCTACAACGGCGAGATCTATAACTTCGCCGAGCTGGCGGACGAGCTGCGCGCGCTCGGCTACCGCTTTCGCACCCACTGCGACACGGAAGTCATCCTGTACGCCTACGCCGCCTGGGGCGAGGCGTGCGTCAACCACTTCCGGGGCATGTTCGCCTTCGCCCTGTGGGACCGCCCGCGCCGGCAACTGCTGCTGGCGCGCGATCGCCTGGGCATCAAGCCGCTGTACTACGCGCCTCTGGCGGACGGAACGCTGTTGTTCGGATCAGAGCTGAAGGCGCTGACCACTTGTCCACAACTGCCGCGCCAGATCGACCCACAGGCGGTGGAAGATTATTTCGGTTTCGGCTACGTGCCAGAGCCGCGGACCATCTACAAGGCCGCTCTGAAGCTGCCGCCGGGCCATACCCTGACAGTGCGCCGCGGCGAGCCGGTGCCCGCGCCGCGTCAGTTCTGGGATCTGCCGCTGGACCCGCGACCGGTGGGTGCCGACGTTGGCGCCGAGCTTATCGAGCGCCTGCGCGAGGCGGTGCGCATGCGCATGATCGCCGAGGTGCCGCTGGGCGCATTCCTGTCCGGCGGCGTGGATTCGAGCGCCGTGGTGGCCATGATGGCGGGTCTTTCCGGTGAGCCTGTCGACACGTGCTCCATGGCCTTTGGCGAAGCCGCTTACGATGAATCGGCCTACGCCACCGACATTGCCCAGCGCTACGCTACGCGCCACCATAGCGAGCGCGTGGACGCGGACGACTTCGACCTGCTCGATGCGCTGGCCGACATTTACGATGAGCCGTTCGCGGACAGCTCGGCCATCCCGACGTACCGCGTTTGTCAGCTGGCGCGTCGGCATGTCACCGTGGCCCTGTCCGGGGACGGCGGGGACGAGTCCTTCGGTGGTTACCGGCGTTACCGCTGGCATTTGCAGGAAGAGCACCTGCGTCGGCGGTTGCCGCTGGCCCTGCGACGGCCGTTGTTCGGCGCCCTGGGCAGGCTGTACCCCAAAGCCAACTGGGCGCCGCGCTTCCTGCGCGCCAAGGCCACGTTCCAAAGCCTGGCGCGGGACAGTCTGGAGGGATATTTCGACAGCGTGGCGGTGATTGGTGACGACCTGCGCGCGAGCCTGTACAGCGCGGCCTTTCGGCGCGATTTGCAGGGCTATCGGGCCATCGAGGTGCTGCGCCGGCACGATCGGCTGGCCGATGCCGGCGATCCGCTGCGGCGCGTGCAATACCTCGATTTCAAGACCTATCTTCCGGGCGACATCCTGACCAAGGTGGACCGCGCCAGCATGGCCCACGCACTCGAAGTGCGGGTGCCGATCCTGGATCATCCGTTCGTCGAGTGGGCTGCCGGCCTGCCGTCGGCACTCAAGGTGCAGGGCGGCGAGGGCAAGGCGGTGTTCAAGCAGGCGCTCGAACGGCACCTGCCGCGGGACATTCTGTACCGCCCCAAGATGGGCTTCGCGGTACCTATTGACCGGTGGTTTCGTGGCCCTTTGCGCGAGCGGGTGCGCGGCGCCGTGCTCGGTCCGCACCTCGCCGGCAGTGGTTTGTTCGACATGGACCGCCTGGCCCGGCTGGTGGACGAGCACCAGTCGGGGCGCCGCGACCACGGCACGCCACTGTGGACACTGCTGATGTTCGAGGCCTTCCTGCGTCGCAGCGAGGCGGTCGGCGCGTGAACGAGTTTCTAGCCCGCCGCCTGTGGCTGCCGCTGCACGAGCGCCTGCGTGGGCGCGAGACACTGCGTCACTACTCCGACCTGAAAGCCAGCGAAGTCTGGGACGCCCCGCGTCTGGAGGCGCTACGTTTGCGCAAGTTGCGTCGCCTGCTGGCGCACTGCCAAACCCAGGTTCCCTATTACCGAGCGCTGTTCGCACAGGCGGGAATCAAGGATGCGGCGGCCTCGGGTGCGCAGGCGCTGCGGGCGCTTCCGCCCCTGGAGCGCGACACCATCCGCAGCCAGGGCGAGGCGCTGCTTGCCGAATCCGGGCATCCACCGCGTTTGCAGGCCAACACCGGTGGTTCCAGCGGCTCGCCGCTGGTCTTCCAGACCGATCGTGTCAAAGAGGCACGCCACAACGCCCACAAGCTGCGTGCGCGCAGCTGGTTCGGCGCGTTGCCGGGCCAACGCCAGGTTGATTTTTGGGGTTCGCCGATCGAGTTGTCCAAACAAAGCCGCCTGCGCGTGTTCAAGGACCGTTATTTTCTGAACCAGGTGCTGTTGTCGGCGTTCAACCTCACTGCGCAGCGGCTGGATGGCTACGTGGCCTTCCTTGCCGAGTACCGGCCGCGCCTGGTGTATGGCTACCCAACGGTGATTTACCGGGTCGCGCAACACGTTCTGGAACGCTCTGCGGGTCTGGGCCGTTACCGCCCACGGCTTGTGGCCTGCACGTCCGAGATGTTGCTGGAGCACCAGCGCGAGACCATCCGGCAGGTTTTCGACTGCCCGGTGGCGAACGAATACGGTTCCCGCGACGGCGGCCTGATTGCCCACGAGTGCCCGGCCGGCCAGCTGCACATCGCCGCCGAACACGTCTGGCTGGAGGTCGATCAGCCGGATGCGGACGGCGTGGGCGACCTGCTGGTGACCAACCTCGACGGCTATGGAATGCCGTTTGTGCGTTACCGGCTGGGTGACCGCGGTCGCCTGGCCGACGGGCCATGCAGTTGTGGCCTGCCGCTGCCGGTGCTGGCCGAGTTGCAGGGCCGCGCCAACGATCTGCTGGTCGGGGCCGACGGCCGCCAGATTCACAGTCTGGCGCCGATTTACGTGCTGCGCGAGATTGCCCAGCTGCAACAGTTCCGCCTGCACCAGCGGGCCGACCGCAGCGTGTCGGTGGAACTGGTGCTAAGCCGACCTCTGCTGGCCGGCGCCCGTCAGGACATGGTGCGTCGCCTGCAGGCGGTTTTCGGCGAACTGCCGATCGAGCTGATCGAACGGGACACCATCCCGCCAGAAAAGTCCGGCAAATACCGCTGGGTAATCAGCGACGCGACATGAGAATTCTGTACCACCACCGTACCCGGGCCGACGACGCGCAGGGTATCCACATCGCCGCTTTGTGCGGGGCGCTGCGCGAGCTGGGCCACCAGGTCGACATCGTGGCCCTGGTGCGCCAGACCAGGGTGCGCGCCGGGCCGGGGCCAGACGCCGTCGAGCCGGGCCGCGAGGGCGCCAGTCTGTTTGGGCTGCCGGTGCCGGCGTGGTTTTACGAGCTGCTGGCGCTGGCCTACAACGTCCCCGGCTTTTTCATGTTGACGGCGTCGGTACTGCGCCGCCGACCGGAGCTTATCTACGAGCGTTACGCCCTGTTCACGCTGTGTGGGCGCTGGGTGGCGCGATTGTTCGGGCTGCCGTTCGTGCTGGAAGTAAACGCCCCGCTCAGCCTCGAACTGAGCCGTCACGGCGGGCTGGCGTTTGCTGGCCTGGCGCGGCGCCTGGAGACCTGGCTGCTGTCATCGAGTACGCGCACGGTCGTGGTATCGCAGGCCATGGCGGATCTGTTCGTGCGCCAGGGCGTGCCGGCCGGAAATTTGGTTGTGATGCATAACGGTGTCGATGTGGACCGCTTCAATCCGCAGGTCGATGGCCGCGCAGTGCGCGCCAGACTGGGCCTTGAAGATAGCTGCGTGGTGGGGTTCGTCGGCTGGATGCGGCCCTGGCATGGTGTGCAACAGCTGATCGATGCAGTCGCCGAACTGCAACCGGTTTGTCCCGGGCTGCGGCTGCTGCTGGTTGGTGGTGGCCCCGCCTTGCCGGGCCTGCGCGAGCAGGTCGCCGGATTGGGGATGGAGCACGCGGTGGTCTTTACCGGCCCGCTGCGGGCGACCGATGTTCCGGCCCACGTGGCGGCCATGGATGTGGTGGTGCAGCCCGACGTTACCGACTACGCCTCGCCGATCAAGCTGTTCGAGTACCTGGCCGTCGGTCGCGCGGTTCTGGCGCCGGCCAAGCCCAATATCCTGGAGATTGTTACCGACGGCCAGACCGCGCTGACGTTTGCCGCGGGCGATCAGGCGGCGCTGAGCGCGGCGCTGAAGCGTCTGTACGGCGACCCGGCCCTGCGCACCCGCCTGGGTGCCGCCGGTGCCGCGCTGATCGATCAGCGCGGTTACCGTTGGCGCTGCAACGCGCGGCGGGTGGTCGACCTGGTGTCACCTTCGCCCGGGCCGGCAAGCCCATGACCGGGCCGCGTATTCTCGTGTTCAGCAGCCTGTTTCCGCACGTCGGGGCACCCGGCGCCGGCCTGTTTGTGCGCGAGCGCATGTTTCGCGTGGCGCGGCGCTTGCCGCTGACGGTGGTTTCCCCGCAACCGTGGTTTCCGGGCCAGGCATTGCTGCGCCGCTGGCGGCCGCACTTTCGCCCGGCGGCGCCGCGGCGGGAAACCCAGCAGGGCATTACCGTGCACCTGCCGCGCTTTCTGTCGGTGCCCGGCCTGGCCAAGTCCTGGGACGGACGGTTGATGGCGCTGGCCTGCTATCCGCTCCTGCGACGCCTGCGCCGGCAGGGTGGTTTTGATCTGATCGATGCCCATTTCGGCTACCCGGACGGGTATGCCGCCAGCTTGCTCGGGCGTTGGCTGGATGTGCCGGTGACCGTCACCCTGCGCGGTAGCGAGAGTCGTCAGGCCAGGACGCCGACGCTGCGCCGCCGGCTGGCGGCGACCGTTGCCGGCGTAGAGCGCATCATTGCTGTGTCCGACTCACTGCGGCAGCTGGCGCTCGAACTGGGCGTTTCGCCAACCCGGGTCGAGGTGATTGGAAACGGCGTCGATGCTGCGCGTTTCGCGCCCCGTCCCCGACTCCAGGCGCGCGCCGCTCTGGGCATTGCGCCGGATGCGCCGGTGCTGGTCAGCGTCGGCACGCTGGTCGAGCGCAAGGGCTTTCACCGGGTAATCGCGCTGCTGCCGGCGCTGCGCCAGACTTATCCGGGACTGGCTTATCTGATTGTCGGCGGCGGCGGGCCGGAAGGGGATATGAGCGGCGAACTGCGCACCCAAGTGGCAGCCCTGGGCCTTGAAAATGCCGTGCAATTCCTGGGTCCGCTGGCGCCGGACCAGCTTAGCCTGCCACTGTCGGCCGCGGATGTGTTTGTGCTCGCCTCGCGCAACGAGGGCTGGGCCAACGTGCTGCTGGAAGCGATGGCGTGTGGCCTGCCGGTCGTCGCCACCGATGTCGGCGGCAATGCCGAGGTGGTTTGCCGGCCAAGTCTCGGGTGCATCGTGCCGTTTGGCGATGCCGCGGCGCTGCAACAGGCCCTGGTTCAGGCGCTCGGGACAGACTGGGATCGCCCGGCCATCCGCAGACATGCCGAGGACCACGCCTGGGACGGACGGGTCGACCGGCTGGTCGGGCTGTTTCAGGCACAGCACGTAGCCGGACACGCGTCATGACCGATATCGCCCTCAGCGTCATCATGCCGAGCTATAACGACGGCGCCTGGCTGCGCCGGGCGGTCGATTCGGTGCTCGGCCAGGCCGATGCCGTGCCGGGTCTGGAGCTGCTGCTGGTGGACGACGCCAGCACCGACGCTGCCACGCGTACCGAGCAGGATGCGCTGGCGGCGACGTATCCGGGCCGCTTGCGCCTGCTGCGCCAGCCGCTAAACGCGGGTCCGGCGCGGGCGCGAAATGCCGGCCTTGCCGCCGCGCGTGGGCCATGGATAGCGTTTCTGGACGGCGACGACTACTGGCTGGCGGGCGGTCTGGCCGCGCGCTGGGCAGTGGTCCGGCAGTATCCGGAGGCGTCGTTCATCGGTACCGACTACCGACTGGAGAATGCGGAAGGGGAGGCCGAGCCGCAGGGCTTCAACGCCAGTCGACCCCGACCACGCGCGCTGCTGGCGGCAGCCTACGCCAGCGGCCAGGTGCTGCGCCTGTCACGGCCGGTCGGTGCCCTGGTCGAGGCCATGCTGTGCTGGACCGGAGCCGTCATGGCGCGAACCGATCTGCTGCGCTCGGTCGGCGGGTTTCCGCTAGACCTGCCGCAGGGCGAGGACGATCACCTGTGGCTGCAACTCGCCCGGCGGGCCGATTTCTACTTTCTGCCTGAGATCACCGCCGTCTATGTACAGCGGCCGGGTAGCCTGACCCAGGACGGCACGGCGCCCGGACACTGGAAACGGCAGTCTCTCGCGCGGCTGCTGGCGGATGCCGACTTCGCGCCGTGGCGCGCCGCGCTGCGGCACCGGCTGGCGGAACTGCATTGCCAGCACGCAACCTTCCATGCTGGTCAAGGATTGCGCCGGCAGGCCTTGAGGTCCGCCTGGCGCGGCCTGTGTTTGCGGCCGCTGGCGGCGAATTGCTGGAAAAGCATGGTGCGTGGCTTTTTTGCCGGGAGCGCGCCGTGAGCGGTGGCGGGCTGGGTCCGCGCGGCGGCCCCGAGACCGTTCTCCGGCGGCTGCGCCGACGCCTCGGACGCGAAACCTGGCTGCGCAGCAAGGCACTGGCGCAACGCGCCGGGTTGGCCGGAAGTGGTCCACAGCAGGTGGTCTTCGTCGCCGGTGTGCAGCGTTCAGGGACCAATATGCTGATCGAGATCCTGGAACGCAGTTGGTACACCGATGTTTACCGCGAGGCCGACCGGCGCGCATTTTTCAACTACGAGCACAAGCCGCTTCCAGAACTCGCACGCGTGCTGCGCAGGTCGCCTGCGCGGTTCGTGATCGTCAAGGCCCTGTCCGAGTTGCAGGATTTGACCACCTTGCTCCACGCGCTGGCACCGGCCAGGGCCTTGTGGATGCTGCGCCATTACGACGACGTTGTGAACTCGGCCACCGAACTGTGGCGCAAGATGCCGCATTTCCTGGGCGAGATACTGCACCAGCCGGACGGCGGCGAGGCGGGCTGGCGTGGCCGAGGCGTGTCCGCCGACACGCGCGCCGAGCTCGCTCGCCACTGGCGAGCGGACATCGATAACCCGACCGCCTGTGCGCTGTTCTGGTGGCTGCGCAATGTGCTGTTCTTTGAGCAGGGCCTGGACCGCGACCCACGGGTGCGGTGGGTGTCTTACGAGGCACTGGTCGCCGACCCGCGGCGCCAGGTGCCGGCGTTGTTCGCGTTCGCGCAGGTGCCCTTCCAGCCGCACGTCATGCGCAGGGTCAGCGCGCGTTCGGTGCGTAAACACCCACCCGCCGCCATCGATCTGACGGTGCGGCGCCTGTGTGACGGGCTTCTGGAGCGGTACGACGCCATACCGGTCAGCGTCGCCGACCGCACACACGTGTTGTACGGCTGAACCGGGTCCCGCATGGCTTCCGTTCGCAAATCCATGGCGATCTCGCTCACCGAGCGCTACCTGATCACCGGCGTGCAACTGGTGAGCACCATGGTGCTGGCGCGCTTGTTATCGCCCCACGAAATCGGCGTCTATTCCGTGGCGACGGTCTTCATGGGATTGATCCAGGCTTTTCGCGACATGGGGGTCGGCCAGTACCTGGTGCAGGAGGCCGAGCTGACCCGCGACAAAATCCGTACCGCCGCGGGCGCTGTGTTGTGCACCTCATGGCTATTGGCACCAGTGGTGTTTTTCGCCGCCGGGCCGGTCGCGGCGTTTTATCGCGAGCCGGGCCTGGCCGACGTGCTGCATGTGTTGGCGCTGAATCTGTTGCTTATTCCGTTCGGTGCTACGGTGCAGGCTTTTTTGCACCGGCACATGCGTTTTGCGCCGTTGCTGGTGATCCGGCTCGGCTCCACCGTGGTCCAGGTGACCACGGGTATTGTGCTGGCATGGTCGGGTTACGGGTTCATGAGCCTTGCCTGGGCCTCCGTGGCGGGGGTGCTGGCCACTATCGTGCTGGTAAATTTTTTTCGCCCGCCGGAATTGCGGGTGCTGCCCAGCTTTCGTCGCATGGGAAACGTGTTCCGCTTCGGTGGCAAGGCCATATCCATGACTTTGCTCACGGAACTGAGTACCGGTTTGCCGGAAATGATCGTTGGCCGCACGCTCGGCATGGAGCCGGTAGGCATCTATAACCGCGCCCGGGGGCCGTTGCGGCTGTTCAGCCGTTTGTTCAGTGGGTCGATCTTCGCCGTCGGCATGCCGCATTTTGCCCGCCTGCATCGCGAGGGCAGGCCCCTTTTGGCCGACTATCGGCGTGGTGCCGAGTGCGTGCTGGGGGTTGCCTGGCCACTGTTTGCGCTGATGGCGCTGTTTGCCCTGCCGATGGTGGGCGTGCTGTACGGTCCGCAATGGCGGGAAAGTGCTGCCCTGATACCCGTCATGTGTCTTAGCGCCAGTATCGGCATGATGTTGCCGCTGTCCCACGAGTTGCTGATAGCCTCCGGCCGGGTTAACCAAGCACTGGGTCAGGTGGCCCTGCAAACCGCACTGGCTGCCGTCGTTCTGGTTCTGGCTTCGCCTTATGGACTGATGGCACTGGTGCGGGTCGCCGTCGCACTGGCAGTAGTCATCGTGCTTTGGCGATATTTCCTGCTGCGTGGCTGGGCATTGGCGCGCGGGGCCTTGCCTGCCATGGCGGCACGTGGCTGTGGGGTGACGGCGGCTACGGTTGCGGGACCTTTACTGGTGCGCCTGTGGCTGGGACCGGATCCGGCCCAGCCGTTGCTGGGGCTGGCGCTGGCGGGTGCTCTGGCGGTGCCGGGCTGGCTGGTGGGCGTGGCGTTGACCGGTCATCCTCTGGCCAAGGAAGTAGCAAGTATCGCGCGGCGGATTGCGCCGCGGGTGCCTGTCGCATGGATGCTGCGGCGGGTGGAAGCCGGTGGCTGAGCCGGTGGCGTTGCATACAGGGAGGCGGCTGTGCTGACAGTGCTGTTCGCCACGCGTAATGGCGCGCCGCGTTTGCCCCGGGTGCTGCAAGCATTTTCGGCATTGGCGCAACCGGCGGGTGGCTGGAAGCTGGTGGTGGTCGAGAACGCGAGCACCGATAACACCGGCGACGTCCTGCAAAATTTCGTCGACCATCTGCCGCTGACGGTACTCAGCCAGCCTAAGCCTGGCAAGAACAGCGCACTCAACCTCGGGCTGAACGCGGCCGAAGGCGATCTGGTGGTATTGACCGACGACGACGTGCTGCCGGCGGCGGACTGGTTACTGCGTCTGCGCGCGGCAGCGGATGAGCATCCCACGTACGACCTGTTCGGTGGGCGCATCGTGCCGACTTTCGAAGTCGAGCCTCCGGACTGGCTGCTGCACTGGGCACCGCTGGATATGGCGTACGCCGCAACCCCTGCCGATCTGGCGGCCGGCCCTGTCGATCCGGCCATGGTGTGGGGTGGCAACATGATGGTGCGCTGGCGCGTGTTTGAGGCTGGGCACAGGTTCGATGAGAACATTGGGCCGACCTCCAGCGTCTACGCCATGGGCAGCGAGACTGAATTCACTGTGCGCGTGGCGCAGGCCGGTCACAGCAGCTGGTTTTGTCCCGAGGCAGTAGTCGAACACCTGGTACGGGCCGAGCAGATGACTGAGCAGTGGCTATTCGGGCGCGCAATGCGCTATGGGCGTGGAGCGATGATGCGGGAACTGGTTCAGGGCCAACACGGTGGCCCGCGGCTGGGTGGAGTACCGCTCAGTCTGTGGGGCGACGTGATCACCTTGGGTTACACCCTGACCCGCGCCCGCTTGAGCGGGGACGGCCGGTGGCGGCTGCATGCCCGGCTACGTTTCAATGAAGCGCTCGGCCGGGTTTTGCAGGCGCGCGTGCTGGCCAAGGCTGGAGGTCATGTGCAAAGCGACTGCGGGGGCACGCATGACACCTAGCGCCGCCATCGTCATCCCCAGCTATGGCCGCCCGGATCTGTTGCGCCGCACGCTGCAAAGCCTGGCCGACGCACAGTGGCCGCCGTCGTTCACCGGCGTGTGGGTGGTGGAAAACGGCCCGCAAACGGGTCTTCAGGCGCTGTGCCGGGAATTCGCGGCCCGGCTGTCGGTGCATTACCTGCACGAGCCGCAGCTTGGAATTTCGGCGGCGCGGAATACCGGCGCCCGAGCCTGTCAGGGCGAGGTGATCCTGTTCCTTGACAACGATGTGCGGGTTGAGCCGGATGCACTCCAGGCTTATGCGCAGGCGTTTGCCGATTATCCCGAGGCGGGCGCCTTCGGCGGGCCGCTACGACCGGACTATGAAATGCCACCACCCGCCTGGTTGTCTGGCTATCTGCCATGGTCCGCGGTGGGGGTGGATTACGGTCCGGAAAACCGGTTCATGGATGACGCTCGGCTTGTTGGCGGTAATCATGCGATCGCCCGCGTGGCGCTGATCGAAGTCGGTTTTTTCGACGCCATCGGGGCCACTGGCACGCGCGGCGGCATGGGCGAGGAAACCCGTCTTCAGGAACGCATCCTGGCCGGTGGGCGGCGGCTGGTGTACGTGGCCGAGGCGGCGGTGTGGCACCACGTGCCGGCCGACAACTGCAGCCCGCAATGGGTGCTTGGTCGGGTGTTTCGGCACGGCCTGACGCGCGGCCTGCTGGACCCGCCGCGAGGTCGCCACCGCCTGGCTGGCGCGCCGCTTTGGGCCTGGCTGCGCTGGCTACGGCTGACGCTGCGCGTCTATGCGCGTCGCCTGCGCGGCGAGTCGCTGGAAAAACGCTTTGCGCTGGAATACGAGCGCGCCGAATGGGCAGGGGTGATTGCCGGGTGTCGGCAAGCAGGAAAAGAACATGTCGTTTGATGAAGCGTCTGTTGCCGCAATAGTGTCCACGGCGCCGGTAGGCGATGCATCGGTACGGCTGCTGTCCTGCCTGCAGGCATGCCGGGGACGCTTGTGGGTGATTGGCCTGCGCGGGAATTTTGGTGACAACCTGATTTGGTCGGGCTTGGAGGCATTGCTAAGACGCCACGCCATGCCATTCGAAGTTGTGCCCCATGATCGGTTGGATGAGTTCAATCCTAGCCCCCACGATACTGTCTATATTCACGGCAGTGGCGGCTGGGTGCCGTTCTGGAGTGGCACGCCAGAACGCGTGTTCAAGGATTTGGTGGTTCGCCATCAGGGGCAGATCATTATTGGGCCGAGCACTTTTTCCCCTGATATGGATTATCTGGAGGCGGCTTTTTTTGCGCCGTTGCGTATTGCGGCGGGCCGCGCGATCGTGTTTTGTCGAGATCGTCCTTCTTTCGACATCGTGGCAAGTAGCGGTCGGGATTTTGCCGAGGTGGTGCTGGATCACGATACGGCGATGAACCTGACGCGCGATGAGATCCTGGCCTTTGGCGAACCGGTGGGTCCCAGCCACGGTTACCGTCTGTTCGCGTTACGCGATGATGCGGAAACTCGCCCACCTGGTGCCTGTCGCATATTGCGGGCACCAATCGATCCCGTCAGGTACTGCTACTCACTCCAGCACTGGGTGCGCCTGCACGCGCGGGCGGGCAGCATCGTGACCAATCGTCTGCATTCCGCAATCTGCGGTTCGATTCTAGGCGTGCCGACCACGTTGCTGCCCAATAGCTATCACAAGGCCCGCGGCGTGTGGGAGCAGTCGCTGGCGGCGCGTGGCGTG
>CAZZHF010000069.1:0-11339 GCA_964653545.1 uncultured Gammaproteobacteria bacterium
TTCGCGTCCAACCTCGATCGATGCGCTTCGTCCCTCAGCGCATCCTACGCGGGCTACGCGGGCTAAAGGTCACGCGGGGTGAGCCCGGTCAGTTTGGCAATTCGGGCGAGCATGCGCGGGCCGACTTCCTCGCGGTCATGGAAGGCGAACACAACGTCCGGCCACCCGTTGCGGGCGAGCGTCCGGTGGGAGCCGGACTGGCGCTTGACGGTCCAGCCGATGGAGAGCAGAGCTGCCAGCAGGCGCTTTGCCTTGACTGACGGCCACTCGCTCACACGGGTAACGGTAGGGAGATGTTGATGTCCACCGGCGCGGACTCGCCGTGCTCCAGCCGGTCGGCGATGACCCTCAGCGCAAGAATTTCCGCCTTGATCATGGCGGACTCGGCCGTATCTCCGTAGCACAGCACACCCGGGAGCTGGGGGATTTCGGCGATCCACCGCCCGTCGCGTTCTTGCACGTACTCGATGTTGAGATTCACCGGAGCCTCCGATGCGGCTGCTTGGCGTCGACGGACGGACAGCCATCAGCCCGACCCGTCGTCATGGCGCCCAACTCTACCCTCACCCCGGCCCCAGCATGTCCGCCGGGCGGATCAGCCGGTCGAAGTCTTCCGCGCTCAGCAATCCGAGTGCCACGACGGATTCCTTGAGCGTCAGGTTCTCTTGGTGGGCCTTCTTGGCGGCCTTGGCGGCGTTGTCGTAGCCGATGTGCGGGTTGAGCGCCGTTACCAGCATGAGGTTGCGGTCGAGGTATTCAGCGATCTGCGGTTTGTTTGCCACGGTGCCGGCGGCGCAGTGGTCGGCGAACGAGCGGCCGGCGTCGCTGAGCAGGCGCACGGACTGGAGCAGGTTGCGGATCATCAGCGGCTTGAACACGTTCAGTTCCAGGTGCCCGCTGGCGCCGCCAAAGTTGATGGCGACGTCGTTGCCGAACACCTGCGCGGCGACCATGGTGAGCGCTTCGGACTGCGTCGGGTTGACCTTGCCGGGCATGATGGAGCTGCCGGGCTCGTTCTCCGGCAGGTACAGCTCGCCGATGCCGCAGCGCGGGCCGGAGCCGAGCAGGCGAAAGTCGTTGGCGATCTTCATGCAGGCGGCGGCGACGGTCTTGAGCATGCCGCTCATCAGCACGATGGCGTCGTGCGGGGCGTGCGCGGCGTACTTGTTGGGCGCGGACACGAACGGCAGGCCGGTGAGTTCGGCAATTTGCGCGGCGACGGTGTCGGCGAACTTCGGGTGCGTGTTCAGGCCGGTGCCGACGGCGGTGCCGCCGATGGCGAGCTGGTAAAGACGCGGCAGGGCGCTGCCCACGGCGTCGATGACGTCGTTCATCTGGTGCACGTAGCCGCTGAATTCCTGGCCGAGCGTCAGCGGCACGGCGTCCATCATGTGCGTGCGGCCGACCTTGATGATGTGCTCGAACTCGGCGGCCTTCCTGGCCAGCACGTCGCGCAGGTGCCGCAGCGCCGGCAGCAGGCGGTCGTGCACCTCGCGCGCGGCGGCGATGTGCATGGCGGTCGGGAAGGTGTCGTTCGACGACTGGCTCTTGTTGACGTCGTCGTTGGGGTGCACGGGCTTCTTGGAGCCGAGTTCGCCGCCCACCATCTCGATGGCGCGGTTGGCGATCACCTCGTTCACGTTCATGTTGCTCTGGGTGCCGGAGCCGGTCTGCCAGACCACCAGCGGGAAGTGGTCGTCAAGCTTGCCGTCGGCCACTTCGGCCGCCGCGGCGCAGATCAGGTCTGATTTGTCCGCGGGCAGGAGGCCGAGTTCCGCGTTGGTCAGCGCGGCGGCGTGCTTGAGGATGCCGAAGGCGTGGATTACCTCCAGGGGCATGCGCTCGCGCTCGCCACCGATGGCGAAGAACTTCAGGCTGCGGGCGGTCTGGGCACCCCAGTAGCGGTCGGTCGGAACCTCGAGTTCGCCCATGGTGTCGCGCTCGATGCGAAAGGACATTGCTATGGCTCCGTGTCTGGTGATGGCGGCAGGCAGCGGCATTTTACCGGCCGCGGCGGTCTGGCTTGGTAGCATTGGCACCGGGCGAGTGTTGCGACGGAGGGCAGGGGCTTGGAACTTGGGTTAAAAGAACGCGTGGCGGTGGTGTGTGGCGCCAGCCAGGGCATGGGGCGGGCGATTGCCACTGGCCTGGCGGCGGAGGGCGCGCGGGTGCTGCTGTGCGCGCGCAGCGGCGAGCGCCTGGCACAGGCGCAGGCCGACATCGAGGTGCAGGTACCGGGGGCGAATCTGGCGCATTTGGCCGTGGACCTGACGCAAGCGTCCGCTGCCGCCGAGGTGGTCGAGGCCGCGCGTACGCACTGGGGCCGGCTGGATGTGCTGGTGACCAACACCGGCGGACCGCCGCCGGGGCAACCGCTGGATCTTGATGACGACAAGTACCTGCTGGCCTATCAGCAGAATTTCATGAACGTGGTGCGCCTGTGCCGCCAGGCGGTGCCGCTGATGCGCGAACACCAGTACGGACGGGTGATCAACCTGCTGGCGCTGTCGGTGCGCCAGATCGAGGACAACCTGGTGCTGTCGTCGATTTCCCGTTCCGGAGTGGTGGCGTATGCCCGCTATCTTGCCGAGCAGGTGGCGGCCGAAGGCATTACCGTGAACAACGTGTTGCCGGGCTCCATCCACACCGAGCGCCTGGAGCAGGTGTCGCACATGCAGGCCGAGCATTTTGGCCGCGACCCGGCCGGCGAGATCGCGCTGCGCGCCCAGCGCGTGCCGATGAAGCGCCTGGGCGAGCCGCGCGAGATGGCCGATCTGGTGGCGTTTCTGGCCTCCGAGCGGGCGGGTTTCTTGACCGGGCTGAGCATTCCCGTCGATGGTGGGCAGCTGCGGTCGGTGTTGTAGGGGGGCTTATGCAAATTGCCGCGATCGTTGAGGATTTCTGGGCCAGCCGCGAACGCGGCGTGTATTACCCGCCGCAGTGGTTCGACCGCCTGAGCCTGGACCAGGCCTGCCAGGTCCAGCTGGGCCTGCTCGACAAGGCGGTGGCGGGCGGCGCCCAGCAGGTCGGCTGGAAGGTCGGCCTGACCGCGGATGCGATCCGCGAGCAGTTCGGGGTGCATGAGCCGGTGTTCGGTTATCTGCTGGCCAGCGGGCGCCTGGACAGCGGCGTGCGGATTGATCTTGCCAACTGGCAGGGCACCGGATTCGAGAACGAGCTGTGTCTGCGGCTGGGTAAGCCGCTGCGCGGCCCGGGGGTGGACGTGGCGGCGGCACGGGCCGCGGTCAGCAGTTGTCACCCGGCCATGGAGCTGGTCGAGAACCGCGGTGATTTCACCGCCCAACTGGCGGTAGCGGTGGCCGACAACGTACAACAGCGTGCCTTCGTGATCGGACCGGAAGTGCCGCTTCCAGTCGATGCCGATCTTGCCGCCGTGACCTGTGAGGTCAGCATCAACGGTGCGCAGGTGGCGCAGGCGAGCGGCGCGGCGGTGATGGGTGACCCCTATGCTTCGCTGGCCTGGCTCGCCAATAAATTGGCGGAATACGGGCGGGGCCTCGAAACCGGCCAGTACGTGATGAGTGGCTCATTCACGCGGCAGTTTCCGCTCAAGCCCGGCGATGAGGCCCAGACCCGTTTTAACGGCATCGGCCTGGTAGCAGTCAAGGCGCGCTGAGCCGCGCTGTCCGGACTGGCACAGACTCTGCTTGGAACGCACCAAGCACTAAAGCACCCGGACCCACGTACGTGACGCAAACCACCTTTACTATCGAAGTCCAGCCCCGTGTTCCGGTGCGCCTGCGGCGCCTGGAGGAGCTGGCGGGCGATCTGGTCTACAGCTGGGACCGACGTGTGCGGGCGCTGTTCGCGCGCCTGGACGCCGAGTTGTGGCGCTTGTGTGGCCACAACCCGAAAGTATTTTTACGCCGGGTGTCGCAGCAGGCGCTGGACGAAGCCGCCCAGGATCGCGGTTACCTGGAGGAATACAGCCGTGCGCTGTCCGGGTACGACAGTTATGCCCAGGCCACGGCGCGCTCGCAGTTGAGCGATCGTTTTGATCCGCAGGTCGATCTGGTGGCGTATTTCTGTGCCGAGTACGGCCTGCATGAGAGTCTGCCGATTTACTCGGGTGGCCTTGGCATTCTGGCCGGGGACCACTGCAAGGCGGCCAGCGACCTGGGCTTGCCCTTCGTGGCGGTGGGTTTGCTGTACCGGCAGGGCTACTTCACGCAGGTCATCGATGGACATGGCCAGCAGCAGGCGCACTTCCGGCCGCATCAGATCGATGACCTGCCGGTGACCCTGGCGCTTGATGCCGGCGGCGAGCCGATCCGCGTGGCGGTGCAGTTGCCAGGGCGCGACGTCGGCCTGCATGTGTGGCGCGCCAAAGTAGGGCACATCGATCTGTACCTGCTCGATTCCGATCTGCCCGACAACAGCGCGGCTGACCGCGCTCTGACCTATCAGCTTTACGGCGGCGACCGCGAGTGGCGCCTGCAACAGGAAGTCGTGCTCGGCATCGGCGGTGTCCGGGCGCTGCGGGCACTCGGCCTGGCCGCCACGGTCTGGCATATCAACGAAGGCCACGCGGCGTTCCAGCTGCTGGAGCGCTGCCGCGAATACGTGGCGGGCGGTGATGACTTCGCCACCGCCCTGGAGCGCGTTGCGGCGGGCACGGTGTTCACCACCCACACACCGGTGGCGGCCGGGCACGATATTTTTGATGCGGATTTGTTTGACCGGTATTTCGGCGCCTTTTCGCTGGAGCTGGGTATCGGCATCGATGCTCTGCGTGCGCTCGGTCACTCCCCACAGAACCAGGGCAGCTTCAATATGACGTCCCTGGCGCTGCGCGGCACCCGTTTTCACAACGGTGTCAGCCAGGTGCATGGCGAGGTTGCCTCGGGCATGGAGCGCTACATCTGGCCCGACATTGCGCCGCCGGAAAACCCGATGACGCATGTCACCAATGGCGTGCACGTGAGTACGTTTCTGGCCCAGGAATGGGCCAACCTGTTTGATGTGCGCTTTGCCGATTGGCGCAGTTCGCTGACCGACTGCGCTTATTGGGAGTGTCTTCGGGAGGTGCCGGATCACCGTTTCTGGAGCCTGCGCCAGGAACTCAAGAGCCTGCTGTTGCAGATGGTGCGTCGGCGCCTGGTCGTCCAGCACCGGCGTTCCGGCCTGGCCGCCGCGAAAGTGCGCAGGGTGACCCGTTACCTTGGCGACAGCGATGGTGACGTGTTGGTGCTGGGCTTCGGGCGGCGCTTTGCAACCTACAAACGGGCAGCGCTCATGTTCCAGGACCCGGAGCGCCTGGCGCGTTTGCTGGGTGACCCGCAGCGACCGGTGCTGATCATGTTCGCCGGCAAGGCGCACCCCAGCGACAAACCCGGGCAGGAACTGATCCGGCAGATTCACGAGTGGTCCATGCGCCCGGAGTTCATCGGCCGCATCCTGATAGTGGAGAACTACGACGTGGCGCTGGCGCGCGGCTTGGTGTCGGGCGTCGACGTGTGGCTGAACAACCCGGTCTACCCACTGGAAGCGAGCGGCACCTCGGGCATGAAGGCGGCCATCAACGGCGTCATCAATCTGAGTGTCCTGGATGGCTGGTGGGCCGAGGGCTACGACGGCAGTAACGGCTGGGCGATCGAGCCGCACGGTTCCGATTTCGACCCCGCCGATCGCGACCGTCAGGAAGCGAGCGACCTGTATGACCTGCTGGAGCGGGAGGTGATTCCGCTGTATTTCGAGCGCGGCGGCCACACGCACTCGCCCGGTTGGGTGGCGATGGCCAAGGCGTCGATGATGACCATCCTGCCCCGCTTCAACTCCGAGCGCATGGTGTCCGAATACGCCGAGCGCCTGTACGGGCCGGCGCGCGACCACAGCCGGAGTCTTGAGCAGTCCGCCGATGGCGCGGCCATGCTGGCGGCGTGGAAACACAATGTGCGCGAGCGCTGGACGGGTGTCGCGTTCGCGCCGATGGCCGCGCTCCCGGCGCGCAAGGCCACGCAGGTACTGAATTTTGGCGACGCACTCGAACTGCGGATCGGCCTGCATCTGAACGGCCTGCAAACCGACGACGTGGTGGTCGAATGCCTGCTCGGCGAGGAGCACGACGAGGGCGTTTTTGTGCCGCGTGAGCAGTTGTATTTGCAGGCTGGCAGCCATGCGCCGGGGGGCGAGGTGATCTACAGCCTTGCGCTGCGCCCGCACCATACCGGACTACAGAGTTACCGCATACGTGCATATCCCCACCACGACTTGCTGGCACACCGTTTCGAACTGGGCTGCATGGCCTGGCTGTAAGCCCGTACATAAATCGGTTTAAGCTGCTCGTGTCAGCGGGGTAGACCCGCGCGCGCTGCCGGTTGTGGCATCTCACAGGCCGCCGGCCGGCGCTCAGGGGGCGCGCGTTTGCCATGCCAGTCAGCCTTGCCCGTGTTGCGATCGCCTTTGTCATCGGCCTTGGCGCGGTGCTGTCCCGGCCGGATTTGCCGGGTGGTGTCGCAACGCTGACACTCGCTGGCGCCGCCGGTGCCTGCGCCGTGTTCGGTCGCCGTCAGCCCTGGGCCTTGCTGCTGGGTGCAGTGCTGGCAGGTTCCGCCTATGGTCTTTACGCCGCCCAGGACGCCCTGGGCACGCGCCTGCCGCTGCGCCTGCAAGGCCGTGACGCGGTGCTGGTGGGACGGATTATCGACTTGCCACAAGGTGACGCGTTGCGGCTGCGCCTGCGGGTGCAGATTGAACAGCTGACCGTCGGCGGACACGTCGTACCCGGGCCGAGACGGGCGCTGCTGTCCTGGTATGGCGAGCGCCCAATCCTGCGGGCCGGCGAGCGCTGGCAGCTGACGGTACGGCTCAAGGCGCCGCGCGGCTTTCGTAATCCGCAGGGTTTCGATTACGAGCGCTGGTTGACCGGCGAAGGTGTGGATGCCACCGGCTACGTGCGTGCCGGTTCGGCGCGCCGGCTGCCGGCGTCGGTTTTCGGGGCACCCGTGCAGCACCTGCGCCAGGTCATCGGCGATGGACTCGACCGCCACCTTGGGCACGACGATGCGCAGCGCATGGTGCGCGGGCTGGCCATCGGTGTTACCGGCGCCGTGACCTCGCAGACCTGGCGGACCTTGCGTGAGACCGGAACGGC
Source organism: uncultured Gammaproteobacteria bacterium (assembly GCA_964653545.1). Classification (GTDB taxonomy): domain Bacteria; phylum Pseudomonadota; class Gammaproteobacteria; order Immundisolibacterales; family Immundisolibacteraceae; genus Immundisolibacter. Next base: position 7,115 of record CAZZHF010000069.1, read on the forward strand.
GCATCTGTTGGCGATCTCCGGTTTGCACGTCGCGCTTGCCGGAGTAGTGGCCTACGCCATCGTCGGTTGGGCGTGGCGGCAGGTGCCGGAGCTGCCGCGACGCCTGCCGGCCCCGCGCGCAGCCGCCTTGGCAGCCGCTGTGGCGGTAGTGCTTTATGCCGCCCTGGCCGGGTTTGCCATTCCCGCGCGCCGCACGGCACTGATGTTCAGCGTGGCGGCGCTGGGCGCCGCCAGTGGCCGCGATACCGCGCCCGGCCATTTGCTGGCACTGGCAGCCCTGGTGGTGTTGTTGACGGACCCGCTGGCCGTGCTTGCCAGTGGATTCTGGTTGTCGTTTGGTGCCGTCGCCATCCTGCTGTGGTTGGGCATGGGCCGGCTATCGAGGCGCCCACGACGATCGCAGGCGCACCGGCCGCACAGGCCAACGCAGCGTCTGCGAGAATTTGGCCTGCGCTTTCGCGCCGGAGCCAACACTGCGGTACGTCTGCAACTGGCGATAGCGCTGGCACTGACCCCGCTGACGCTGGGCTTCTTCGGGCTGCTGTCGCCCACGTCGGTGCCGGCCAATCTGGTGGCCGTGCCGCTGCTGGGTCTGGTGGCCGTACCGTTGACCCTGCTCGGAGTGGTGTGTCTGCCGCTGGCATTCGTTGCCGATCCGCTGCTACAGGCCGCGACCGCGGTCTGTGCCGCGACGCTTGGCATTCTGGAAACCCTTCAGGGATTCGCGCCCGGTGTCCTGTGGCCATCCCTGCCCGTGAGCTATCTGGTTGCGGCGGCAGTTGGAGTGATGGTGCTGCTGCTGCCGCGAGGTTTCCCGGGACGCTGGCTGGGTATCCTGTGGTGCGTGCCGGCACTGGCGTACCGGCCGCCGTTACCGGCGCCCGGAACCTTCACCGCGAGTGTGCTCGATGTCGGCCAGGGACTCGCCGTGGTGGTGCGCACCCAGCGGCACGCGCTGGTTTACGACAGCGGTCCACGTTACAGCGACCGGTTCAGCGCCGGCGAGGCGATTGTGTTGCCGGAGCTGGCACGTGTGGGCGTGCGCCGGCTTGACCTGCTGCTGCTGTCCCATGGCGACGCCGACCACGCCGGCGCGGCCGCCGACATCGTGTCCGGCATAGCGGTGGAGCGCATCGCCAGCGGCACGCCACAGCAACTTGATCTAGGCCGCCCTGTTGATGCCTGTACGAATGGCCATAACTGGCAGTGGGACGGGGTGCGCTTCGAACAGTTCTATCCAAGCGCCGAGCTTGCGCTGGCCGGCGACAACGACCGCTCGTGCGTACTGATGATCAGCGCCGGCGATGGGCAGCGCCTGCTGTTGACCGGGGATATCGAGGTGTTGGCTCAGCGGCGTCTTGTCGGACTCGGCGGGTTGCGCCCGGTTGACGTTCTGGTGGCGCCACACCATGGCAGTCGCAGCGCGCTTTTTCGGCCACTGATTGCGGCGCTGTCTCCCCGCGAGGTTATCTTTTCGGCCGGTTATCTGAATCGTTTTGGTCATCCACACCAGGAAGTGGTGGCCGCTTATACCCAGGCCGGAGCCCGGCGATGGAGTACCGCAAGCGCCGGCGCATTGCGCTTGCGCCCAAGTGTCGATGGGCTCCAGATCGAGGCAGAGCGCCAGCGACGGCGCCACTGGTGGCAGGGCGGGGCACCGGAAGCACCGTGATAAACTGCGAACTCGCCCAGGTTTGGGCGCCGTTCAGTTGTTCAATTCCTCCAATTTCCAACCAATCGGGTCTCGGCCACTGTGTGGGATCTGCTCAAGGCCGGCGACTGGCCGGTCATTCCGCTGGTTCTTTGTTCCATCCTGGCGCTCGGCATCGTGCTCGAGCGGGCGTGGTCCTTGCAGCGTCGCCGCGTCTTGCCACCCACACTGCTGGGCCAGGTGCAGCGCTGGTGTGCCAGCGGCGAGGTGGATGGAGCGCGAATTCACAGCCTGCGCCAGCACTCGCCGCTGGGACGCATACTGGCTGCGGTGTTGTTACACGGGGGCGAGGACCGCCAGCGTCAACGGGAAAATGTAGAGGACACCGGACGTCACCTGGCGCTGGAGCTCGAACGCTACCTGACGGCGCTCGGTACGCTGGCGACGATTTCGCCGCTGATCGGCCTGTTTGGCACCGTGATTGGCATGATCGAGACCTTCAACGCCATCAGCCTGACTGGTCTGGGGGCACCCGAACAACTGGCGAGCGGTATCGCCATTGCCCTGGTCAACACCGCCGGTGGTCTGTTCGTGGCCATCCCAAGCTACATCTTTCACCGCTATTACCGCGGCCGGGTCGACGAGCTGGTGGCGGATCTTGAGCGTCAGGCAGGGGAACTGGCCGAATCGCTGGCCGAGCAGACGGCACGCCTGCGGCGAGCGCAGGCAGTCAAACGGGCATGAATTTTCGAACCCGGCGCCGGCCGGACGACATCGAAATCAATTTTGTGCCGCTGATTGACGTGCTGGTGGTGCTGCTGATTTTCCTGATGGTGACCACCAGCTTCAGCCGCCTCGGGCAACTGAAGGTGGACTTGCCGCAGGCGGCGGCCGGTGCGACGGCAGCGACCGACAATACAATCGATCTGGCTGTCAGTGCGGATGGGCAATACGCGGTGGATGCCCTGGTTATCGGTGCCGATGACACGGCTGGCCTGACGGCGGCGTTGCGCAAGGCAGCCATCGGGCACGACGATCCGGTGCTGGTCCTGTCGGTGGACCGCAAGACGCCGCATGAACGGGTCATCGCTGCCATGACGGCGGCGCGCGAGGCGGGCCTGGACAGCCTTACGTTTACGGTGGATACGGCGGCACAGCGCCATGAGTGAGGCCGCCGAAGTCTCGCGCTGGAAGCTCTATGCCCGCCTGCTGGGGTACGCGCGGCCACATTGGCGCGTGTTCGCGGTGGCATTGGTCGGCATGGTGGGAGCAGCAGCGACTGACCCGGCCTTTGCCGCGTTGATGAAACCAATGCTCGACGGTAGCTTCGTGGAGCGCGACCCGGAGGTAATCCGCTGGTTGCCGCTGGTCATGGTGGGGCTGTTTCTGACCCGTCTGGTAATGAACTTCGGTGCCGATTTCGGCATGAACTGGGTGGCGCGCCGGGTTATCAAGGATTTGCGCACCGCGATGTTCGATCACCTTCTGCGCCTGCCGGCGAGTTTTTACGATCGCAACGCCTCTGGCGCATTGATTTCCAAGGTGACTTACGACGTGGAAATGGTTGCTGGCGCAACCAGCGACGCGTTGACGACCTTGCTGAAGGACAGCGTCGCCGTGCTTGGCCTGCTGGGCTGGATGTTCTATCTGAACTGGAAACTGGCGCTGATTTTTCTGGTCGTGGGCCCGGGCATGGCGGCCAGTATCGGCGTGGTGTCGTCGCGCTTTCGGCGCCTGGGCACGCGCATCCAGGCGTCCATGGGCAATATCACCGCGGCGGCTGGCGAGGTCGTGGATGGCCACCTGGTGACCAAGCTTTTCAACGGGCAGGTCAGGGAGTCGGCGGCCTTCGACCGACTGTCCGAGCGCAACCGCCAATTGCACATGAAGTGGGTGTCAGTGGATGCGCTCGGCGGCGGCCTGGTGCAGATGCTGATTGCCTTGACCATGGCTGGCATTCTTTACGCGGCAACGACGTTTGCCAGCAGCGACCGCACCACGGTGGGAGGGTTTACCTCGTTCATCGTCGCGGTGACCATGCTGCAGGCGCCGGTCAAGCGCCTGACCAAGGTCAACGGCGTGCTGCAAAAGGGAATCGCGGCTGCGCGCAGCGTGTTTGGCCTGATCGACGAGCTGGCGGAGCCGGACCATGGCCGCCAGCAGCTGCGCCTGGCCCGCGGTCAGGTCGACTACCAGAACGTCAGCTTCGGTTATGCCACCAGCCCGGCGCCGGTGCTGCAGGATGTGTCCTTGCACGCCGAGCCGGGGCAGCGGGTGGCCATCGTCGGGCGTTCGGGGTCGGGCAAGACCAGCCTGGTCGGGCTCCTGCCACGTTTTTATGAGCCGCAGGCAGGACGTATTCTGATCGACGGTGTCGATATCCGCGATCTGACCTTGGCTTCGCTGCGGGCGCAGATTGCGCTGGTCAGCCAGCATGTGGTGCTGTTCAACGATACCGTCGCCAACAATATCGCTTACGGTCGCCGCGGCGAGGTGGGCGAGGCCGACATCGTGCGCGCCGCCGAGCAGGCCCACGCGATGGAGTTCATCGACAAGCTGCCGCAGGGGCTGGCC
>CAZZHF010000070.1:0-11337 GCA_964653545.1 uncultured Gammaproteobacteria bacterium
GCTTCCAGTACCGGCAACATCTCACGGATGTTGGAGATCTTTTTGTCGTACAGCAGGATCAACGGGTTATCCAGTTCCACATTCATGGACTGCTGGTTGTTGATGAAGTACGGCGACAGATAGCCGCGGTCGAACTGCATGCCCTCGACCAGCTCCAGCTGGTTGTCGAGGCTCTGGCCTTCCTCGACCGTGATCACGCCTTCCTTGCCGACCTTGTCCATGGCGTCGGCAATGATGTCGCCGACCGAGCTGTCGGAGTTGGCGGAGATGGTGCCTACCTGGGCAATCGACTTGCGGTCCGTGCAGGGCTTGGACAGCTTCTTGATCTCGGCGACGGCCTCGGCGACGGCCTTGTCCAGACCCCGCTTCAGATCCATCGGGTTCATGCCGGCGGCAACCGCCTTCATGCCCTCGACGCAGATGGACTGCGCCAGCACGGTGGCGGTGGTGGTGCCGTCACCGGCCTCGTCGGAGGTATGCGAGGCAACCTCCTTCACCATCTGCGCGCCCATGTTCTCCAGCTTGTCGGCAAGCTCGATTTCCTTGGCTACCGATACGCCGTCCTTGGTAATGGTCGGCGCGCCGAAGGACTTTTCCAACACCGCGTTGCGGCCCTTGGGGCCCAAAGTTACCTTGACCGCATTGGCCAACGTATTGACGCCTCTCATCATGGCTTGACGGGCATCGGAACCGAAATGCACCTGTTTGGCTGCCATTTGCTCAATTCCTCGTGAATATCTTGTCTGTGTATTGGGGGTGGAAACGCGACCGCGCTTACTCGATCACGCCCATCAAATCGTCCTCGCGCATGACGAGCACTTCGTCTTCACCGATCTTGACCTCGGTGCCGGAGTACTTGCCAAACAGGACCGTGTCGCCGACCTTGACTTGCAACTTGCGCACGTCGCCGTTGTCCATGATCTTGCCCGGACCGACCGCGAGCACTTCGCCCCGGATCGGTTTTTCAGTAGCCGAGTCGGGCAGTACAATCCCGCCCGGGCTCTTGCGTTCTTCTTCCATACGACGAATCACGACGCGGTCGTGAAGCGGACGAATGTTCATTCCATGCCTCCAGTAATGAACTACGTGCAGAAAAAATGCCGGACCCACGCCCTGTGAAAGGGGTAGCAGGCACCGGGACATCTTGGCACTCTCGGTACGAGAGTGCCAAATGATAGGCCGAGCATCCCTTGCGTCAAGGGGTGCCGGCCGGTCACGCTGACAACATGGGGTCGTGATGGTCGCTTTCAAGCCCGGCGCCGGAAAATTCCTGTCTCGCCATGGCGGTCGTTGAAACCCTGCCTTTTCGGCTGCTGCTGTGCGCATGCCCCGACCCGGGTACGGCCGAGAACATCGCTGCGGCGCTGGTCGAGGCGCGCTTGGCCGCCTGCGTCACCCTGTTGCCGGGCGCTCGCTCGGTATACCGCTGGCGGGGCCAGGTGCGGCGTGCCGAAGAATGCGTGATGCTCATCAAAACCCGCGCCGCCGATTATCCGGCGCTCGAACAGCGTCTGCTGCAACTGCATCCGGACCAGGTGCCGGAGTTGCTGGCGCTGCCGATACTGGGCGGCAACCCGGCTTACCTGGCCTGGTTGGGCACAGCCGGTGATTAGGCGCGGCGCCCTCGTGCTGCTGCTGGCGAATCTGATCCTGCCATCGCCAGCAGTCAGCGCGGGCCTGGCTGAGTTGCTTGGTGGCCGGCCTGAGGTGCTGCTTCCGGAGCAGGCTTTCGCCCCGCAACTGCTGGTCGGGTCCGATGGAAAGCTGGAGGTGCGCTTTCATATCGCGGCGGGCTATTACCTGTACCGCGACCGGATTCGGCTGACCAGTGACCGTGGCGAGTCGTTGCAGCTGGAATTGCCACCCGGCGAGGCCTATGACGATCCGGAGTTCGGTCGGGTTGCCGTGTTGCGCGGCATGCACGCTATCAAGCTTGCTGTGCCGGCTCGCCCCGGTGTCGCGATCGATCTGCGTTACCAGGGCTGCGCCGAGGGCCGCCTGTGCTATACCCCGGTGCAATTGCGCCTGAGCTTGCCGGAGCAACCGCTGTGAGTTTTCGCCATCGCTTCGGCATCGCCGTGTTGCTGCTTCTGGCGCTGGGGGCCGGCATGGCGCTGCGCGCCCGTTTGCTGCCGGCGCCAGGGATCGAAGCGGTCACCAACGGCGCCTACGTGGAAGATTTCTCCCTGCCCGACCTGGATGGCCAGCCGCGCCGGTTGTCCGAGTTCGCCGGCAAGACCGTCGTGCTCAACTTCTGGGCCAGCTGGTGTGGCCCCTGCCTGGAGGAAATACCGGCCTTCATTGATCTGCAAGACCGCTACCGCGAACATGGCGTGCAGTTTCTGGGAGTGGCGGTCGACGATGCCGCGGCCGCGCGTGAACTGGCTAAGCGACTCACGCTCAATTACCCGAGCATGGTCGGCGACCTTGACGCCATGGATATCGCACGCACGCTCGGCAACCAGGCCGGAGTGCTGCCCTATACGGTACTGATCGGCGCCGACGGAAAGGTGCGGGCGAGGCTGGAAGGCACTGCCGATCCGGCTGACCTTGAGCGCTGGCTTAACGGATCACGCGATGGCGACTGAAGCCGGATCGTGAGGCGTACTAGGTGCCGCGCAGGCTTTGCATCGGTGGAGTGGACAACACCTGCCGCACGCCAAGCGTCCCGGTTACAGTCACCAGCGCGGTGCTCAGCAGGATGGCGGCTAGAATCGGCCAGGCGCTCGGCTGGTAGGGAATGTCGAGAAAGCGCACGCAGGCCACCGCGCCGGCAGCCAGCGCCACGCCGCTCCCCAGTATGGCCGCGGCACCGCCCAGCAGGGCGAAACGCAGGGTATAGACGGTCCCCAGCTGGCGGCGGCTGGCACCCAGGGTGCGCAGCACCGCTGCTTCGGTCAGCAGGCGGCTGCGCTCGGCCAGAACGGCAGCCAGCAGGACGGCGAGCCCGGCCAGCACCGTGAAGCCGGCCAGAAACCCGGTGGCGCGGCTCAGGCGCGACACCATGTCCTGCAGGGTGCCGGTCATGGCGTCAAGATCAATCGCCGTCAGGTTGGGGTAGCGCTGGACCAGGGTACGCAGCAGCGCGTCGGCCTTGCCGGGGGCTATGTGGTAGCTGGTGACGTAAGTAGCCGGAAACGCGTCCAGGGCGCCGGGCGAAAAGACCACGAAGAAGTTACTGCGCAGGCTTTCCCAGTGGACCTCGCGCAGGCTGGTGATGACGCCGGTAACCTGCTGGCCGCTGACTTCGAAGGTGATGGCGCTGCCCAGGCCCACGCCCAGGGCTTGCGCCCACTCGTCCTCGGCCGAGATTTGCGCCGGTGTTGACGGGTCTGCGGCCGGATCGCTCCACCAACGGCCGGCCAGCAGCGGGTTGTCGGGTTCGGGGTCGGCGCGCCAGGTAAGGTTGTTCTCGCGATCCAGGTAGCGGCGCGCCCGCATCCCCGTGGCCGGTTTTGGCGGCTGGCCATCAATGGCGCTAAGGCGCGCTCGCACCATGGGCCGCAGGTCCACGCCCTGCGCGCCACCGTCGACCAGCATGCGCTGCACGTCGTCGCGCTGGTCGGGCTGTACGTCGATCAGGAATCGGTTCGGGGCCTCCAGTGGCACGCGCAATTGCCACTGCCGTAACAAATCGGCTTCCACCAGCGCCGGTGTCAGGATCGCCAGTACGCCAAATCCCAGCGCCGCCACCGCGAGCACGGTATGCATCGGCGCGCGCCCGAATGCCGCGGTCGCGTAACGCCAGGCGAACGGCCCGGACCCCGACATTCGGCGGGCCAGCAGCGCCAGCACGCGCGCGCCCAAACCGAACAGCGTGGCCGTCGCCAGCAGCAGGCCCAGTGCCACCAAGCCGCGGTCGACACTCCCGCTGAGCCATCCATACACGCCAGCACATAGCAGCAGAGCCAGGACCAGACCCCAGCCTTCAACTCCCGCAAAACCCCCGCCTCCTCCACTGGGTGCACGCAGCACCGCCACGGGCGGCGTCCTGCTCAGGCGCATCAGGGGTGGCGTGGCGACAGCAAGGCTGACCAGCAAGGCCAGCAGCACGGCTACCGGCAGTACACCAAAACTGGCTGGCGGCAGGTCCGGGGGTATCAGGCCGCTCAGCAGCAGCGGCAGCAGCCGTTCGAGTGCGTTGCCGGCGGTGGCGCCGAGCAGGCCGCCCAAAAGCGCAATGGTTGTTATCAAACCCGCGTAGGTCAGCAGTATCAGCCGCTGGCTGGCGCCCAGAGCCTTCAGCATGGCCGCTGTCAACAGGCGGCGCTCGGTCAGGTTGGCCGTGGCCAGTACCACCGCCGCCGCCGCCAGCACCACACCCGCCAGGGCCACCAGACGCAGGAAGTCGGTCGCTTGCTGCGTGATGTCGCGGGTCTCCTGGATGCCATCTTCGGCGGTTTCGACGGCAAGCTGGTCCGGCAGCGCGGCTTTGAGCTGCGCCAGCAAGGCGCTGCGACTGGCCACCGGTGGGTTATATAGCAGCCGACTACGCACGCGACTTTGCGCTGACACCAGACGCGTTGCCGGCAGGTCGGACAAATTCATCAGAACCCGAGGGCCGATGCTGAAAGCGCCGGCCACGCGGTCCGGTTCGTTGGCAATGGTGCCGGCCACGGTAAACACGCTGTAACCCAGGTCAATGCGATCGCCGATGCCGACGCCCAGCTGCGCCAACAGCACCGGCTCCACCCACAGCTGTCCGCTTGCCGGAGCGTGCTGCGCGCCATGGCCGTCGATCACGAGCTTACCGAGCAGCGGATAGGCGTCATCGACCGCCTTGAGCTCAACCAGACGCAGGCGGTCGGCTGCTGATGCCATGGTGGGCAGTTCCAGAACCATGGCCGCCGGTCGCAAGTTTGCCGGCAGGCCCGCCGCGACCGTCCGCAAGTCCCGTTGCTCCGTGATCTGTACCGAGCCGCCCAGCAGAACCGCGGCGCGGGCGTCGATAGCGGCCTGGACGCGCTGGGCGAAACCGCTCACGCTGGTCAGCGCCGCGACGCCTATGATCACGGCCAGCAACATGGCCAGCAGCAACGGGTCGGGTCGTCGCAGTTCGCCGCTCAGCAAGCGGCCGGCGGTGCGCAGTTCGCTCATGCCGGGACTACTCAACCAGGCGCCCGGCGCTGAGTGTGAGTCGCCGGTCGACGCGAGCGGCAAGCGCCTCGTCGTGAGTGACGACCACCAGTGTGGTAACGCGCTCACGATTCAGGTCGAGCATCAACTCCAGCACCCCCGCCGCACTGGCGGCGTCGAGGCTGCCGGTTGGCTCGTCGGCGAACAGCACCTGCGGCTGGCCGACAAAGGCGCGCGCCAGTGCCACACGCTGCTGCTCGCCACCGGACAGGGTGGGTGGATAGTGCTGGGCGCGCTCGGCCAGTCCGACCCGATCGAGCATTTCGCGGGCGCGGTCGCGAGCATCACGCTCGCCACGCAGCTCCAGCGGCAGGGCCACGTTGTCGAGCGCGGTCAGGTTACCGAGCAACTGGAAATTCTGGAACACGAAGCCGACGTGGCTGCGGCGCAGGGCGGCGCGGGCGTCTTCATCAAGGGCTGTCAGCTCGGCTCCGGCAAGCCACAGGCGGCCAGCGCTCGGCAGGTCCAGCCCAGCCAGCAGCGCCAGCAACGTGGTCTTGCCGCTGCCGGATGGGCCGACGATGGCGCAGCGCTCACCGGCTTCGATGGTCAGGTCGACGGGCTGTAAGATGTCCAGCCTTCCTTGCGGCGAGGTAACCCACTTGGCGACCCCCTGGGCGCGTATCACAAGCATTTGTCTCCTGTTGTGCGTGGGTTTCGCGCAGGCTGCACCGACTCTGCCGCCTGGGTCTATCGTTGTGCTCGGCGACAGTCTGAGCGCGGGCTACGGGCTGCCCTCAGGCGCGGCCTGGCCGCAGCGGCTCGCCACGGCGCTGCACCAGCACAAGCTGCCCTGGACCGTGGTCAACGCGGCCATCAGTGGCGACACCAGTGCCGGCGGGCGAGCCCGCCTGGCAGCGCTGCTGGCTGCCGAGCAGCCAGTGTTGGTGCTGGTCGAACTGGGCGCCAACGATGCCTTGCGTGGCCAGCCACTTGCCACCACGGGCGACAATCTGCGCGCCATCATCGGCCAGGTACAGGCCAGCGGCGCCCGTGCCGGGCTGATCGGCATGGAAATTCCGCCAAACTTTGGCCCCGTCTACACGCGCCAGTTTCGAACCATGTACCGGCAGGTGGCCGATGACACCGGCGCACCGCTGCTGCCGTTTCTGCTGGCACCGATCGCCACCGACCCGACGGCCTTCCAGGAAGACGGCATCCATCCCACGACGGCGGCACAGGGGCCGATCGCCGAGCATGTGGCGGATTGGCTGAACGCCGCTTTTGGCCTGCCGCCACTCGCACTTGCAAGCACCGGCCACTGAGCCGGTCGGCGAAGGCCGCATCAGCCGCGAGCGCCCGCCGGTGAGTCCGGCAACGTGATGTTCAGCTCCAGAATGTCGCAGTCGGCCTGGCGGTCGACGTCCACCTTGACGGCGCTGTCGTCCACCTTCACGTAACGGCGGACCACTTCAAGCAGGTCGCGCTGCAGCTCAACGAAATATGCCGGCCGACTGTTCTCGCGCCGTTGATGGGCGATGACAATCTGTAGCCGCTCCTTGGCGACCGAGGCGCTCGGTTTGCGTCCGCTACGCAGGAATTCGAAGATTCTCACGCCCGCCCTCCGCCGAACAGTCGTCGCAGCAGGCCGCGCTCTTCGGTTACGAAGCGCAGCGGTTTCTGTTCGCCAAGAAAACGCGACACGGTGTCCGAGTAGGCCAGCGCGGCGTCGGTGTTGGAGTCCAGAATCACCGGGGTGCCGGCGTTGGAGGCGGCCAGCACGGTCGCCGATTCCGGGATCACGCCCAGCAGCGGTATTCCGAGAATGTCGCCGACGTCGTCCAGACTGAGCATCTCGCCCTTGCCGACCCGCTTCGGGCAGTAGCGCGTGACTACCAGATGCTCGCGTACCCGGCCGCCCTGTTCGGCGCAACGGGTCTTGCTGGCCAGCAGCCCGAGAATGCGGTCCGAATCGCGCACCGAAGACACTTCGGGGTTGGTGACCACCAGCGCTTCGTCCGCAAAGTACATGGCTAGATGCGCGCCTTTCTCTATGCCTGCCGGCGAGTCGCACACGATGTAGTCGAACTCCTTGGCCAGTTCGTCCAATACCCGCTGCACGCCGTCCAGAGTCAGCGCGTCCTTGTCGCGTGTCTGGGATGCCGCCAGGATCGCCAGCCCTTCCACGCGCTTGTCGCGGATCAGCGCCTGGTGCAGCTGTGCTTCCCCGTGGATGACGTTGACAAAGTCATAGACCACGCGCCGCTCGACGCCCATGATCAGGTCAAGATTACGCAGGCCGACGTCGAAGTCGATGACCACGGTCTTGTGTCCGCGCAATGCTAGGCCCGTGCCAAACGCGGCACTGGTGGTGGTTTTGCCCACCCCACCCTTGCCGGAGGTGGTGACGATAATGCGTGCCAAGGCGTTGTCCTCTGTACGGATTGTTATGTAAGAGCGGAAATGATTCAGAGCGCATTTATGATCAGATCTTCGCCTTCCAGGTACACCTGCGCCGGTTGGCCGTGGAGCGCCGGATCAATGTCGTCAGCCACCTGGTAGCAGCCGGCGATGGCGATCATCTCCGCCTCCAGGGCGCGGCAGTAGATACGGGCGCTGGTATTGCCGCGTAAGCCCGCCAGCGCGCGGCCGCGCAGCGGCCCGTAGACGTGAATGTGGCCATCGGCCAGCAATTCGGCGCCGGGACTGACCGCCGCCAGCACCACCAGGTCACCGCGCGAATACACCTGTTGACCCGATCGCACCGGCTGGGTCACCACCCGCGTTGGTGCGGGTGCGGCGTCGGTCTGTTGCGCCTCCGCCTCTGACGCCGGCTCGGTCGCCGGATCTGGGTCGGGCGCGGTTTCGGCCTCCGGCGGCAGGCGTGTCTCGCCGAGCACGCCAAAACCGGCCGCCGCGGCCGCCGCGGCCACTGTTTCTCCGCCCCCGCGTACCGCTACGGGTACGAAGCCGTGGCGGGCGACCAACGCGCGCAATCCGGCAAGGTCCAGTGCCTCGGCCTGCTCAAAATCGCCGAGGTCGATCAGCAGGGGGGCGCGGTCGAACATCGCCGGCGCCTGCGCCACCTTGGCGGTAAGGCCGGCGTCGATCGCGGACAAATCGGTACTCAGCGGCTTCAGGATGGACAGCGTCACAAGGCTGCCCTTGAGCCGAAAGGGTGAACTTGAAGTCATGCACAGCTTGGGTTGGAGCTGCCGCGCACTGGCGGCGCCGATACCTTAGCAGAGGGCGCGGCGGGCGCCTAGGGAAACGCTAGGTAGGTTTGAAAATTCGGACCCCTGGCCAGGGCTGACACGGCAGCATTCAAATTAAGTATTTAATTTAATTAATAAATATTTCTTGTGCGGAATATCCTTATGCTGAACACTAATTCAGCATCCGGCGGTTTCCCGCCGATTCATCGAAAACCGCCACGACTGGGTCGTCGACGCCAGCGCAGCGCGGGCAGAATCAAACCAACCAGCATGCCCGCCCCCAGCACGCCGGCGCCGATTACCAGCCACTGGCGCCGTTCGTCCGTTTGCAAGGCCACCAGTTCGCCGCGCAGTCCGTCCAATTGGGCTTGCAGGATCTGTAGCTGTTGCTCCAGTTGTCGGTTGTGATTGGCCAGTACGTCGGCCTGCGCGGCCGCATCCTGCAGCGGCGGCTGTTGCGCCAGCAGGGCTTCGTGTTCTTTTTTCAAGACGCGCAATGCCTGCACCGGGTCGAGCACCTCCGCGGTAGGCGGGTTCGCCTCAGCGGGCGCGCCGACGGCTGCCGGGGCGGCGGCCAGCAGAGCCAGCGCAAGGGTAAATGCACATCGGTTTTGGGTCATGGACAAGGACTCAGCAGCAGATAAGGCGGCATTCTAGCAAGTGCGCCATCGGTGCTTTGATCCGGGTCGTACAATGCCGGCACGCCACGCTGTGAACCGCCCCTGGACATGATCCGCCCCGCCACGCTCGACGACCTGGACGCCCTGGTAGCGATCGAGACTCGCTGCTTTGACATTGATCGGCTCAGCCGGCGTAGTTTTCGCCACCTGCTGACGCGCGGCCAGGCCGTTACTCTGGTTAGCGAACAGGACCAGAAGCTGAGCGGCTACGGCATGGTGTTGTTCAATGCCGGCACCTCGCTGGGGCGCCTCTACTCGTTCGCGATCGACCCCGGACGCCAGCGCCAGGGCCTGGGTCACAGGCTACTGGAGGCCTGCGAGAAGAACGCCCTGGCGCGCGAGTGCGTGACCCTGCGCCTGGAAGTTCGACCGGATAACGCGGCCGCCATCCGGCTGTACGAGGCGCACGGCTACCGTCGCTTCGGCGTGCTCGAGGATTACTACGAAGATCACGTCGAAGCCCTGCGCTACGAAAAACGGCTCGCCCCGCACCTCAAGCCCGACCTGGTGCCGGTGCCGTACTACAAGCAGACGCTCGATTTCACCTGCGGTCCGGCGGTGCTGATGATGGCGATGAAGGCGCTGCGGCCCGAGCAAGCGAACAATCGCAAGCTCGAACTGCGCCTGTGGCGCGAGTCGACCACCGTGTTCATGACTTCCGGCCACGGCGGCTGCGGACCGTACGGAATGGCGCTGGCGGCCTGGCAACGCGGGTTTGATGTCGAGGTCTACGTCAAGGACCGTCGCGCCCTGTTTGTCGATTCCGTGCGCAGCCTCGACAAGAAAGTCGTCATCGAACTGGTGCAGGAGGATTTTCTGGACCAGTTGCGAGCCCTGCCGGTGCCGCTGCACCGGGGAACCGTAAGCCTGGATCAGTTGCAAGTCGCGTTCGAGGATGGCGGTATTCCCATCGTGCTGATCAGCTCCTACCGCATCTACCGCGAGAAATTTCCGCACTGGGTGGTGGTCACAGGCTTCGACGAGCACTACATCTATGTGCACGATCCGTTCGTTGATGACGAAGCCGGCAAAACCCGCATGGACTGCATCAACATGCCGATCCTGAAGAAGGACTTCCAGCGCATGGCGCGCTACGGCAAGGCCGGCCAGCGCGCCGCGCTGGTGATCCGTCGCCGGGCGCAAGCCAACGAACTGACCGCCGCAACCGGGACCTGAGAACTCCATGTCGATACATTTGGTGGTGGTCGAACACCGGCGCGACTGGCTGGCGCACTTTCCGGCGGCCCTGGTGGTTACCGTGCAGGACTACCTGGCCACGCCCGATTACCAGAAGATGCGCGATGTTCGGGTGCTGAACCTGTGTCGCGGCTACCGCTACCTGAGCCTGGGTTATTACTGCTCGTTGCTGGCCGAGGCGCGCCGGCACCGGGTGATCCCGGCCATGCGCGCCATCACCGACCTGTCGGCCAAGGCCATATACAGCCTGGGCGCCGAGGATCTGGACAGCCAGGTGCACAAGTCGTTGTCGCGGCGGGTGGCCGGCGAAGCCGGTCGCGACGCGTTCGAAATGGACATCTATTTCGGGCGCTGCGCTGACGACGCGTTGCAGGATCTGGCCGAGGAAATCTTTGACCTGTTCCCCTGCCCGCTGCTGCGGGTGCAGTTCGAGCATGACAGCAAGTGGCGCATCAGCGCCGTCCCGGCCGAGCAGCAACCGCTGTTCATCGCCGGCTTCGAGGCCTACGTCAGCAAGCGCTGGCGCTCGCCACGGGTGCGCGAACTGGCCCGCTACGACATCGCCATCCTGCACGACCCTACCGAGAAACTGCCACCGACCAGCGCCCGCGGCCTGCAGCGCTTCATCCGTGCCGGCAAAAAACTCGACCTGTCGGTCGACCTCATCGTGCGCAAGGATTACGGCCGTCTGGCCGAGTACGACGCGCTGTTCATCCGCGAGACCACCGCCATCGACCACCACACCTACCGCTTCGCCAAGCGCGCGCAGGCCGAGGGCATGGCGGTGCTCGACGACCCGGACTCCATCGTCAAGTGCACCAACAAGGTCTACCTGCACGAGTTGCTCAGCGCCAACCGGGTGCCGGTGCCGCGCACGCGTGTGCTGCAAAAGGGCCAGCTTGAAAGCCTGCCGGCGGATGCGGTGACCTACCCGGCCGTGGTCAAGATCCCCGATGGCTCGTTCTCGCGGGGCGTGCACAAGGCCGAGAACCGGCAACAGCTGGAGCAATACGCCCGCGAGCTGCTACGCGAGTCGGACCTTATCCTGCTGCAGGAGTTTGTCTATACGGAATTCGATTGGCGCATCGGCGTGCTGAACCGCCAGCCGATCTTTGCCTGCCAGTACTTCATGTCCAAGCACCACTGGCAGATCGTCAAACACGGTGCCG
>CAZZHF010000071.1:0-3078 GCA_964653545.1 uncultured Gammaproteobacteria bacterium
TGCACCGGCACGTGCGGCGCGTTGGCCACCAGATGGCCCTGCGCATCGAAGACGGCACAGGAAAAATCCAGCCGCTCGGTCATGTTGATCGAGTGGGCTGTGAGTTGCAGCACCGCGCCCATCTGCTGCGCGATTGCCATAAAACGCTGGTTGTACAGCTCCAGGCGCACCGGGTCGGCGGTGTCGGGGTTCGGTTCGCGGAGGGTCCGGACCTTGCGTCGCCGTTCAAGCAGCAACAGGTCGCCGGGCAGCACACGGGCTTCGAAATCCGCCTCCACCAGCACCGTGTAATGCTCAGCCACAATCAGGCATGGGCTGTCCGGCCGGGCGCCGGGTGTCAGCGCTTCGCGGCGGTAGCAAGGCAGCTGGGCCACGCCATGGTCGAGTACGACCCGCCGGAGGCCGATGTGCGCCGAAGCGGGAGCGGATTCCGGTATCGCCGGCGTCGCGGTCAGGCCAGACCCCCGTCGCAGGCGCAGGCGCACGGTGACCACTTCCAGCGCATCGCCCCTGGGGGCGTATCCAAAGCGCTGGCGGTGCGCGGTGCGGTAGGCGCGGATCATGGCCGGCAGGTCGTCAAGTGCTACTGTGAGTGCGCTGTCGCCGCCGGGTGGGCGCAGGTCGAGCTCGCGCTCCACGCGGTCCGCGGCTGCGCCCAGGCGGGTCGCGGTGTCCGCGTACAGGGTCTGCCATAACGGTTCCAGCCCGGCCAGTGTGGCGGTATCCAGCGGCAGCAACACCGAGCGTTCGGCCTGTTCCAGGCGGTCGGCGAGTGCGATGCCCCAGGCCGAGAACAGACCGGCCAGAGGGTGGATCAGCACCCGTTCGAGACCCAGATCGCGCGCCATGGCGCAGGCGTGCAACCCACCGGCGCCGCCGTAGCTGCACAGGGTGTGTTCCCGCAGGTCGAAGCCGCGCCCCACCGACAGGGTTTTGATGGGCGCGGCCATTTGTTCGTTGGCGACCTGCAGGTAGCCCAGCGCCAGTATTTCCGGATCGGTTGGGGTGCCAGTAGCAGCCGACACCCGTGCGGCCAGGGCCGCGAACGCGGCGCGGGTCGCGGCGAGGTCAAGCCCGGATGCTCCGGCAGTCGATGGATTCGGCGAGAAGGCATGCTCTGGCAGGCGCCCGAGCAGGAGGTTGGCATCCGTCAGCGTCAGCGGCCCACCGCGCCCATAGCAGGCCGGTCCCGGATCGGCGCCGGCCGAAGCCGGTCCCACCGTCAAGCGCTGACCGTCGAAACCCAGAATGGACCCGCCGCCTGCGGCAACCGTTTGAACACGTAACGCGCGGCTCTGGAAGTGCACACCGGCCGCTTCGATCTGTGCCGTGTAGTCGAACTGGCCGTCGTAGCGGCACACGTCGGTCGACGTGCCGCCCATGTCGAAGCCGATCAGCGGCAGGTGGCCGGTTTGGCCGGCCAGGCTGGCAACCGCCACGACACCTCCGGCCGGGCCGGACAGGACCGCGTCCTTGCCGGAGCACAATGCCGCCGGTGCCAGGCCTCCGCCGCTTTGCATGAACTCGACCGGCAGCGGCCCCAGCTGCGCGCCCAGCAGACCCAGGTAGGTCGCCAACACCGGGCTCAGATAGGCATCCAGCACGCAGGTCTGGGCGCGCCCCACCACCCGGATGCGTCCGCCGCAACCGTGCGACAGCGAGACCTGGGTGAAGCCTGCGGCGCGCGCCAGTTCGCCCAGGCGCAGTTCATGGGTGGGATTGCGCCAGGCGTGAAGCAGCACGATCGACACCGCCTCAATACCCTGCGCGCGCAGTCCGGCCAGTGCCTGCGTGGCGCCGATCTCGTCCAGCGCTTCGAGCTGAGCGCCGTTGGCATCCAGTCGGCCGGCGACCTCCACCACCCGTTGGTAGAGCTGGCGTGGTTTGCGGATCGCCAGCTCGAACAGATGCGATCTGGCCTGGTGGCCAATTTCCAGCAAATCGCCAAAACCGCGTGTCAGCAACAGGCCGACCTTGGCGCCGCGGCCTTCCAGCAGGGCGTTGGTCGCCACTGTGGTGCCGATGCGCAGGCTCGCCACCTGCCCGGCGGGAACTTGGCTGCCCGGCGCCAGGCCGAGCAGGTCGCGGACCCCGGCGGCGACCGCATCCGGATAGGCGGGTGATATGGACAGCAGTTTTCGCGTGTGCAGGCGTCCGGCGGGGTCGATGCCGATCAGGTCGGTGAAGGTGCCGCCACGGTCGGCGGCAAAGCGCCAGCCGCCGGATGGCAGCGAATCAGGGCTGCCCATGGGCGGCGGGCGTACCGGTCCAGGGCAGCAACTCCACCTCCACCAGACTCCCGGCCGGCAGGTCGCCGCTCGCCGCCGGCAACACCAGCAGGCAGTTGGCGGCGGCCAGGCTGCTCATGACATGCGAGCCTTGCGGTCCGGCGCTGCGCACGCCAGGCCGGCCGTTTTTGCCGATGGCGACGATGCCACGCTGGAAATCCGTTCTGCCGGGTGCCTTGCGCAGTGGTTCGAGTAACGGCAGTTCGAGCCGCAACGGTGCGGTGAGCGGCTCACCTTCCAGCCGGCACAGCGCCGGGCGCACGAATTCGAGGAATGTGACGGCGGTCGACACCGGATTGCCGGGCAGGCCAAAGAACCATGTTTTATCAAGACGGCCGAAGGCCAGCGGCCGGCCGGGCTTCATGGCGATACGCCAGAAGTGGATGTCGCCAAATTCGCGGAACACCTCGCGTACATAGTCGGCGTCACCCACGGATACGCCGCCGGAACTGATCACAACGTCGGCCTGCGCACGGGCCGCGGTGAAGGCCGACCGCACGGCGTCCAGGTCGTCAGCGACGATGCCCAGGTCGATCACCGGCATGCCCATCTGCTGCAGCATGGCGCGTAGCAGATAGCGATTGCTGTCGTAAATGGCTCCGGCGGCGAGCGGCTGGCCAAGCGGCGTCAACTCGTCACCGCTGGTAAACAGCGCGACCCTGGGCCGGTGGCTGACGACAACATGCGCCTGCCCCAGTGCCGCCGCCAGGGCGATCTGCGGCGGGCCGAGACGGGTGCCGGCCGGAAGAACCACACTGCCCGTGCGTACGTCCTCGCCCGGTGCGCGCAC
>CAZZHF010000071.1:3178-11215 GCA_964653545.1 uncultured Gammaproteobacteria bacterium
CGCTACCAGCGGCTGCGCCAGTACCCGTCCCAGGGCCAGATCGAGTGCGATCTGCTCACTGCCCGGCAGCGGCGTGAGCGTATCCAGAACCTGCGCCAGTGCGGCTTCCACATCCAGACTGGCCGGGGTGCAATCGGGCAAAGCAGACTGGGCCATGGGGCGGTTCCTGACTTGTTAAGATGGCGCGAGCCCGCAGGCCGGGCTGACACATTGTATTAAGCCGCATCGGAGCGCCAGCCATGACCTCTGTCGGAAGCCAGCTGGACCTCGACCGTTATCTGGAGCGCATTGCCTGCCGGGGCGCGCTACTGCCCACGGCCGACGTCCTGGCTGCGCTGCACCTGGCGCACGTGCGCCACATCCCGTTCGAGAACCTCGATGTGTTGCTCGGGCGCGGCATCCGCCTGGATATGGACAGTGTGTTCGCCAAGTTGGTTACGGCGCGGCGTGGTGGCTACTGCTTCGAGCAGAACCTGCTGTTCGCGGCGGTGTTGGAGCAGATCGGCTTTCGCGTGCGGCGCCTGGCGGCCCGCGTCACCTACCGTACGCAGCGCGTGCTGCCGCGGACACACATGCTGTTGCAGGTAGAGGCGGACGACACAATCTGGCTGGCCGATGTCGGTTTCGGCGCCGCGGGTCCGCTTTTGCCGGTGGCGTTTCATCAGGGGCAGCCCCAGACCCAGCACCTGTGGCGGTACCGCCTGGTGGAGCTGGGGGGATTGTGGTCCCTGCAAATTGGCATGGACGATTGGGCCGACCTGTACCGGTTCGGCCTGGACGAGCAGGCCACGGCCGATTACGAGATGGCCAATTACTATGTCTCGACCCACCCCGACTCGCGCTTCGTGCACGGGCTGATCGCTCACCGCCTGGCGCCCGAACGGCGTCTGATTCTGATCGGCAGCGAGCTGATCGAGGACCGGGGTGCACGGGTCGATACCCGCCGTGTCGACGATCCAGCGGCGCTGCGGACCCTGCTGATTGATGACATCGGCTTACCGGCGGCCGAGGTCGCGGAATTTATCGCTACCCTCGTCACGGAGCATGCATGAACAGCGGCGTATGTGCGCTGCGCTGGCGGGGCGATGCACTGGAACTGCTGGACCAGCGTTGGTTGCCGGAGCAGCAGACCTGGCTGCGCTGCACGTGCGCCGCCGAGGTGGCGGAGGCAATTCGCGACATGGTGGTCCGCGGGGCGCCGGCGATTGGTATCGCGGCGGCATTCGGCGTGGTGCTGGCAGCGCGGGCCGGGTATGCCAGTCACGGTGCGGGCTGGCGCGAGGCTGCCGTGGCTGATCTTGACCGGCTTGTGGCGGCACGCCCGACCGCGGTGAACCTGGCCTGGGCGGTTCGGCGCATGGTCGGGGGCTTCGCGGACCTGTCCGGCGATCCGGAGCCGGCGCTGTTGGCGCAGGCGTGCGCCATTCACGATGCAGACCTCGCCGCGAACCACGCCATGGCGGCACACGGCGCGGCCTTGATCGCACCCGGCAGTAAGGTGGCGACGCACTGCAACACCGGCGCGCTCGCCACTGGCGGGCACGGCACCGCGCTGGGCGTGATTCGCACCGCCCATGCGCAGGGCCGCATCAGCGAGGTGTTCGTCGACGAGACCCGGCCGTGGTTGCAGGGTGCACGCCTGACCGCCTGGGAGCTGCAACAGGATGGCATTCCGGCGCGCCTGGTCGTGGACGGCGCGGCGGCCTGGCTGTTCGCCCGCCTGCGTCCGGCCTGGTTGATCGTCGGCGCGGACCGCATCGCCGCCAATGGCGACACCGCCAACAAAATTGGCACCTACACGGCGGCACTGGCCGCACGCGCCCATGGGGCGCGGGTGATGGTGGTGGCGCCGCGGTCCACCTTCGATGCGGCAACGCCGACCGGTGCGGCGATCGAGGTCGAGGAACGGCCAGCGCTGGAGTTGACCCGTCTGGGTAGCCAGTTAATCGCACCGGAAGGCTTCGCCGCCTGGAACCCGGTGTTCGACGTGACACCGGCCGGCCTGATCGACGCCATCGTCTGCGAGCACGGGGTCATCGAGCAGCCCGATGCGGCGCGGATCGCGGCGTTTATGGCCGCTGTACCTTGAATTCCAGGTTGACTTGATTGTGACTGACGGGAGTATCAGCCCGGTTGTCGCAACCGAACGAAGACCGCGTCTGCTGGTGCTTACTTCGACCTTCCCGCGCTGGCCAGGCGACAGCGAGCCGCCGTTCGTGTTCGACCTGTCGCGGCGTCTGGCCGACACCTTTGATATCCACGTCCTGGCCCCGCATGCTCCTGGGGCCCAGCGCGCGGAAATCATGGCCGGCCTTCAAGTACATCGTTTCCGCTATGCGCCCGAAGCCCTGCAACAACTGGCCTACAGCGGCGGCATCCTCGCCCGGCTGCGCGAGCGTCGCTGGCGCTGGTTGTTGGTGCCATTTTGGCTGGCCGGCCAGTGGTGGGCGCTGCGCCGCCTGTTGCGTAGTCAAGACTTTGATGTCGTCCACGCCCATTGGCTGATTCCGCAGGCGTTGGTGGCGGTGCTGGCGGGTGTGTCAGGCAGGACAGTGCTGCTGTGCACCAGCCATGGGGGAGACCTGTTTGGCTTGCGCGGACGTCTTCTGAGTCGGATCAAGCGCGGCATCTTGGCACGCTGTTCCAGCGTGACCGTGGTCAGTGCCGCCATGCGGGACGAGGTGCGGCGCCTGCGACCGGGCCAAGCGGTCGACATCATTCCGATGGGCACGGACCTGGTCGATCGGTTCACGCCTGCTCCGGCGGTGGTACGTGAGCCGGCTACTGTTTTGTTCGTTGGCCGGCTGGTAGAGAAAAAAGGCGTCCGGCACCTGATTGACGCCATGGCGCGCCTGCGCCAGCAGGGTCGCGCCGTGACTCTGCGTATTGCCGGCACCGGGCCTGAAATGGATGCCCTGCGTGGGCAGGTCCAGCGGTTGGGCATCACGCCTTCAGTCAGCTTTCTGGGCGCTGTGGAGCACACCCGTCTGGCCGATCTTTACCGCCGCGCCAGTGTCGCCGTAGTGCCATCGGTGGTTGCAGCGGGTGGCGATCAGGAGGGTTTTGGCCTGGTCCTGGTGGAGGCCATGGGCTGCGAGTGTCCGGTGGTTGCATCGCGCTTGCCGGCCATCGACGATATCGCGGTTGACGGCGAGACGGCGCTGCTGGTGCCCCATGCCGATCCGGCCGCGTTGGCTGACGCGATTGCCGCGGTGCTCGACGATCCGCCCGGAGCGCGGGCGCGATCGCTGGCGGCGCGGGCGCGGGTCCTCGCGCATTTCGACTGGCTATCGATTACTGGACGTTATCGGGCGCTGCTACAGGCATTGATTGGCTGATTGCATCTACCGCGCTGCCAGTGGCCGTTGCGCCAGACGCAAGAATGCGCCAGCGCCCAGCAGGGTGATTGCCGCCGCGACGCTGAAGGCGCTGGCTTGCCCCGCCCATTGCCAAAGGGCGCCAAACAGAACGGCTCCCGGCAGGGCAAGCAGGCCGCTGACCAGATGATAGATGCCGAACGCCGTGCCCTTTTGCTCGGCTGGCGCGTAGTCGCCAATCAGCGCCCGTTCGGCGCCTTCAGTGCAGGCCGTGGCGCCGGCATAGGCGAGAAACAGCAGCCACAGCGTGGCGCCATCCTGGCTGATCATGCCCATCGTGGCCAGTAATCCTGCGCGCAGCAGCCAGCCCGCGGCCACCACGGGCGTGCGCCCGAGACGGTCGGATAGCCGCCCTGCCGGAACGGACACCGCTGAGCGAACGGCATGTGCCGCTGCCCACAGCAGTGGTAGCCAGACCACTTCGATACCGCCGGAGAACGCCCATACGACAAGAAACGCATCCGGCACGCTCGCCAGCGCCAGCACCCCGGCCGCCGTGATCAGACCGCGCAGATGGCGGTCGAGCAGACTCCAGCGCAGCGGAGCCGGGCGCTGCGGCAATGCTGGCGTTGCCGGGGCGGCGAGTCCAAAGCCCAAACACAGCAATACCAGCAGTCCTGGCACGATGGAAAACAAAAAGACATCTCGCATGGCAAAGCCTGCCTGCAGCAGGCCGAAGGCCAGCAATGGCCCCAGCATGGCGCCGCCATGATCCATGGCGCGATGAAAACCGAACACCGCGCCACGGCGCCGGGCGTCGACCGAGGTTGCCAGCAACACATCGCGCGGTGAGGTGCGCAAGCCCTTGCCGATGCGGTCGAAAAAACGCAACACCAATACCGCTGGCCACCCTGCGGCGAAAGCGATCAGCGGCCGCGCCAGGTTGGAAACCCCATACCCGCCCAACACCAGACGACGCGGACTGACGCCCCGGTCGGCCATGCGCCCGGACACCAGCTTGAGTACGCTGGCCGTTGCCTCCGCCAGGCCCTCAATCAGGCCGATGGCGGCCGGCGCCGCACCCAGCGTAGCGATCAGGAACACCGGCAGCAGCGGCATGATCATCTCGCTGGCGGTGTCGTTCAGCAGCGAGGCGAAGCCCAGCACCCATACCGTGCGTGGCAGCCGGTGCGGTTGCATCGGCTGCTCAGGCGTCGTGTTCGAGCACTCGCTTGTCTACAATGCGCAGCGCCTGGCCATCCCTGTCCAGCCGGTAAACGATAGGCACGCCGGTGGGAATTTCCAGCCCCACGATGTCGGTATCGGAAATGTCTTCGAGTTCCTTGGTCAGCGCGCGCAGCGAGTTGCCGTGGGCGGAAATCAGCACGGTCTGGTCGTCGAGCAGGCGCGGGCGGATCACGCTGTCGAAGTAAGGCAGCGCCCGTGCCACCGTATCCTTGAGGCTCTCGCCATTCGGCGGCGGGGTGTCATAGCCGCGGCGCCACTTGAGGAACTGTTCCTGGCCGTACTCGGCCAGTACCTGGTCCTTGTTCAGGCCCTGCAGGTCGCCATAGTGGCGCTCGGCGAGCGCCGTGACGTGCAGGTGTACCGGGAATTCCTCGCCGGCCGGCTGGTAGGACTCGCGCGGCACGGTGCCCTCGGCAGGCAGAAAGATCGGCGAGCGTCCGCTGCGGTTCGCGCGCAGCACCACCTGCAGGGTGCAGATGGCGCGCTGCAGGTGCGAGGTATAGGCGACGTCGAAGCGGTACTCAGCCAGCTGCCGGCCGGCCGTTTCGGCCTCCCGCCAGCCGCGTTCGGTCAGTGGCACATCGACCCAGCCGGTGAAGCGGTTCTGTTCGTTCCACAAGGAGCGACCGTGGCGGATCAGGATCAGGGTGGCAGTCATGGGCGGGCCTGAGTTGGGGCTTGAGGACAGATCATTTTAAGCGGCCGAGGGGTCCGGACGCTGGCGGATTGTCAGGCGCCTTCCGGAGCGCGTAATCTGCGCCGTCCGTTTCACCCGCAAGGAGCCATCATGACGCCCTGGTATTTCGAGGATTTCACTGCCGGAGCGGTCATCCCGACTGTGCGCCGCACCGTTACCGAGGCCGACGTGATGGCTTTCGCTGGCTTGTCCGGCGATTTCAATGTGTTGCATACGGATCGGGTGTTTGCGGCGGAAACCCAATTCGGCGAGCCGATTGCCCATGGCCTGCTGGGTCTTTCCATCGTGTCGGGCCTGATGCACCAGACCGGTGTCATCAACGGCACCATCATCGCGTTTCTGGGCTTGACCTGGCGCTTTACCGGGCCGGTTAAGTTCGGTGACACGATTGCCGCCGAGATGCGCGTGCGAACAGTCAAGGAAACCTCCAAGCCCGACCGCGGCGTGGTGACTCTGGTATTCACGGTCACCAACCAGCGCGACGAGCGGGTGCAGGACGGCGAGTTCACGCTGATGATGCAACGGCGGCCTTGATCTGCAGAAACGATTCGTTGCTGTCGATACCGTGAACAATGCTCTGTCGGTCAGGTGGCCTGTACCACGCCGCAAGCCTGTTCAATGAATCTGCTGCACGATGCCAGCTGAGGTGGCCGAGTGACGAACCGCTTGCGACGCCTCCTGCACGAAGCCGCCAATCTGCGCCACCGGCGGTGGCTGAGCTGGATGGGGCCGGCCCTGCATCATCCGAGTCTGTGGCACATGAGTCGGCGCGGAATTTCGCTGGGGGTCGGGATCGGCGTGTTTTTTGGCCTGCTGCTGCCATTGGCACAGATTCCTGCCGCGGCGGTCGCGGCCGTCGTGATGCGCGCCAACGTGCCGGTGGCTGCAGTCAGCACACTGGTGAGTAATCCGATCACTTTTCCGCCGATCTATTACGCCGCCTACCGTATCGGTCACTACCTGACTGACGAGCGCCCCCCGCTGCCCGGAGAACTGGACGCGCTGCACCAGGACCTGAACCAGGCCTTCGAGGCGCCGGTGCCTAAAGGCTGGTGGAGCCGGATTGGCAAGCCGGCGACGGTGGGTCTGTTGGTCCTGGCGACGACCTGCGGTCTGCTGACCTATGCTCTGGCCGGTTGGGTGCTGCGCCTGCGTACCCAGCGCGTGTGGAAGCGGCGAATCCGCCGCCGCGAGCGCCGTGCGGTCCCTCGGGTCTGATCCCGCTGCCCCGAAAGGAACCGCCGTGAGCCGCGATTACCTGGTGCTGACGCTGAATGCCCGCGTCTACGATGTCGCCATCGAATCGCCGCTGGACATGGCCGAGAGCCTGTCGCTGCGTCTGAAAAACCGCGTGCTGCTCAAACGCGAGGATTTGCAGCCGGTGTTCTCCTTCAAGCTGCGCGGCGCCTACAACAAGATGTCGCACCTGCCGCGACGGGCATTGAAAGCGGGTGTGATTACCGCCTCGGCCGGCAACCACGCACAGGGTGTGGCACTGGCAGCGCATCGGCTGGGCAGCCACGCCTTGATCGTGATGCCGGTTACCACGCAGCAAATCAAGGTCGACGCTGTTGAGCGCCTGGGCGCGGAAACGCTGCTGCGCGGCGAGGACTATACGGACGCCTACCAGCACGCGCTGACGCTGGCCAGCGCACGGGGACTGAGCTTTGTGCATCCCTACGACGATCCGCTGGTGATCGCCGGACAGGGCACCATCGGCGCCGAGTTGCTGCGTCAGCGCCAAGGGCCGCTGGACGTCATCTTTGTGCCGGTTGGCGGCGGTGGACTGATCGGCGGGATCGCCGCATACGTCAAGCGCCTGCGTCCGGAAATCCGCATCGTGGGCGTCGAAGCCGATGATGCCGACGCAATGGCGCGTTCCCTTGCCAGGGGCCGCCGCATCAGTCTGCGCAGCGTCGGGCTGTTTGCCGACGGTACCGCGGTGCGTCAGGTGGGCCGGGAGCCGTTTCGTCTGGTCCGCCAGTACGTGGATGAGATGCTGCTGGTCAATCACGACGAGATCTGTGCCGCCATCAAGGACACTTTCGAGGACACGCGCGCTATCGTCGAGCCAGCCGGCGCATTGGCACTGGCCGGTCTAAAACGCTACGTGGCGCGTGAGCGCTGCGACGGCCGCACACTGGTGGCGGTGTGTTCCGGCGCCAACATGAATTTCGACAGTCTGCGTTACGTGGCCGAGCGGGCCGAGATCGGCGAGCGGCGCGAGGCGATCTTCGCCGCCACCATCCCCGAACGGCCGGGCAGCTTTGTGCATTTTTGCGAGGCCATCGGCGCTCGCCAGATTACTGAGTTCAACTACCGTTATGCCAGCGCCGAGGCCGCGAACGATTACGTGGGAGTACAGACCGCCGGCAACCAGCGTCAGGGGCTGTATGGGAAGTTGCGCGAACAGGGCTACGCGGTGGTCGATCTGACCGAGAACGAAAGCGCCAAGCTGCATCTGCGGCATATGGTCGGTGGCCACGGCAAGCTGGCGGACGAACTTTTATACCGGTTCACGTTCGACGAGCGACCCGGCGCGCTTGCCCACTTCCTCGGTCGCCTGGGGGTCCGCTGGAATATCAGCCTGTTTCATTACCGCAACCATGGCGCGGCCGACGGACAGGCGCTGGTCGGCTTGCAAGTGCCGGCGGCCGAGCGGCCACGGTTTCGCACACATTTGCAGCAATCCGGCTTGGAGTATGAGGACGAGACCCACAGTGTGGCCTATGATCTTTTCCTGAAGTAACGATTGGCTGGATCGACAGGAGGACT
>CAZZHF010000072.1:0-11202 GCA_964653545.1 uncultured Gammaproteobacteria bacterium
TGGCGATCGAGCGCTGGACCGTCCGGGGGTCAACATCGATGGCGTCGGCAATCGTGCCTTTGGCGGGCCACGGGTTCTCGTTCGGCTTCCACCAGTAGCTGGCCAGGTGGAGCAAGACGAGCACGTCCAGCGGCTTGAGCTTTAGGGCCTTCTGGTACTGGAAGATTACATCCGGCAGGGCGGTGAAGCCGGCTGCGATCAGGGTTTTGCCCCACTTCGCTTCGAGAACCTTCTCGGTGGGCGAAGTGCTCGGCTTGGGTGCTGACTTGGTGGTGCTCATCGTCGTCGCTTTCGAATTCGTGCCGAGAGTGTGCGACTGATGGCCATTTGCCAGCAACAAGGCACGGCCGCCGCGGGGGAGGCAGCGCGGTCGCCCCCTCCTTCGTTTGCTACGTATGCGCAGTTGCTCTATGTCAGCGTAGCTGCTCTGCTTAGTAGGGCACGGCGGTCGTCCCCCGGCAAGGCATGGGCGTCTTCAGGGGGAGACACCTATACCCCCCCTTAGCCAGCCTAGCCAGCGCCCGCCGAAGCCGCCTTCTCGCGCGGGCCTTCCCATACCGTGGCTGCACCCAGCAGCACGTCCTTCAGGTCGTCGCGCAGTGGTGTTGGCGCCGACCGCATCCACGCTTTGGCAGCGCCGACTCGGCGGCCTAGGACTTCGCGGCCTGTCTTCAGGTACCGATCGGGCGGACGGAGGACGCCTGGGCCGGCCATGCTGCTTGATGCAGTACATTTGCATCACCGCCACGAGGACGCCATGGCTGCCAGCAAGACCGCCACTCTCACGCTGCGCATCGAGCCCGAGATCAAGCAGGCACTGCAGCGTGCCGCCGAAATGGAGCATCGCTCCATTGCCAACATGATCGAGGTGCTGATCCGCGAGCACTGCAAGGTCAAAGGCATCGCCACCGACGTCCCGACAAGCAACAAGCGTGCGGCCAAGGGAGCCATTTCGTGATCAAGACCGTCAAGCAAGCCTGCCGCTTCAATGCGGTGATCCATGACTACCGGATGAGCCAGGGCATCGAGAACCTGGCCGAGCTCATCCGGGACGAGGGTGACGGGCGCGAGTTCTTCTCGCGCAACTTCGTGACCCACGGCATGGCGCAGCTGTTCCGCGAGGGGCTGCTGCGCATGTCCGGCAAGTCGGACCAGGCGGTCTTCGAGCTCACCCAGGCGATGGGCGGCGGCAAGACGCACATGATGATTGCGCTGGGTCTGCTGGCGCGCCACCCGCACCTGCGGCACGAGGTGCTGCCTGCCGACCTGAAGGACCGCATCGACTTCGGCCAGGCGCGCATCGCCGCCTTCAACGGCCGCAATACGCCTGACAACTACATCTGGGGCGACATCGCAACGCAGCTGGGCGAGCCCGAGGCGATCAAGCCCTATTGGGCCAACGGCCCGAAGTCCGTCGACCAGACCAAGTGGAAAGAGATCATCGGCGACAAGCCGACCCTCATCCTCCTCGACGAACTACCGCCCTACCTGGACAACGCCAGCACTCAGGTCTTCGGACAGGGAACGCTGGCCAACATGGTGGTGTTCTCGCTGGCCACGCTGATGAGCGCAGCGCTGGAACTGCCCAACTGCTGCATCGTGGTCGCCAACCTCTCCGGCAGCTACCAGGCGCAGACCAAGGCGCTGGCCGACGCGATCTCGAACCTGCAGCAGGAAACGCGCCGCCAGGCGATGACGATCACGCCGGTCCAGCTGGCCGGCAACGAGATCTACGAGATCCTGAAGACCCGCCTCATCGACAAGATGCCCGATGAGCGCGTCATTGCCGACGTGGCCGAGGAGTACGCCCAGCAGGTCAAGAAGGCCGAGGACGCGGGCTACATCGTTGCAGCCAGCATCGAGCAGATCGCCGAGCAGGTGCGGGAGACCTACCCCTTCCATCCGTCGTTCAAGCACCTCGTCGCCCTGTTCAAGGAGAACGAGGGCTTCCGGCAGACCCGCGGCCTGATGCAGTTCACGGCGCGGCTGCTCAAGAGCGTGGCGCTGCGCGAGGACGACGACGTCCACCTCATCGGCACCCAGCACCTGGCCCTGAACGATGACCAAGTGCGCGACGAGATCGAGCGCATCGCCCCCAAGCTGCTGCCGGCTGTCACCCGCGACATCGCCGACAAGGGCAACGCCATCGCCGAGACCATCGACGCCGAGCTCGATACCGACGCATCCCGCCAGGTGATGACGCTGCTGCTAGCGTCGTCGCTGTCGCGCGCGGTGGGCGGGCGCATCGGCCTGTCGGAGAGTGAAGTCATCGAGTTCCTCGCCGCACCCGGCCGCAAGCCCGACGAGTTCCTGCAAGCCCTGCAGCGGCTACGCGAGCAAGCCTGGTACCTGCACCGCGAAGACCAGCGCCTCTTCGTGAAGGAGACCGAGAACCTCTCGCGCCAGATCGAGCGCAACGCCAAGGAGGTTCCGCAGCCCAAGATCGACCAGGCGCTGATCAACCGGCTCACCGGCATCCTCCAGCCGGACAGGCGCCAGGCCTACCAGGACGTGCAGGTGCTGCCTCGCCTCGACGAGATCCGCCTGAGCGGCCCGCGCACCCTCATCGTCATCAAGCCGGACGGCAAGGTGCCGCCCAGCGAGCTGCAGAACTTCTTCGATTACCAGCAGGAGAAGAACAACCTGCTGGTGCTGACGGGGCAGGATAGTCACCTGGCCGACGCCGTGGAGGACCGCCTGCGCGAGCTCTATGCCATCGAGCAGATCCACAAGCGCCTGAAGGCTGGTGACACCCTGTTCGAGGAAGCACGGGACCGGCTCGAAGAAGCCGAGGACCGATTCGCCAAGGCGCTTTCCGCCGCCTACAACCGGGTCTATTTCCCGAGCGCAGATCCCATCGATGGCCGACACTTTCTGGCCAACGTCACCATCGACAACGGCCTCAAGCTCGGGACGGCTGAGCAATCCGCCGAGGCGCAGGTCGAGTCGCTTCTCGCGAGCCCGCGTGCCAACTACAAGTTGGCTTCCAACTTGACCGAAAGCTTTGGCGAGTACTTCGCGATGGCGGAAGAGGTTCTCTGGCCCTCGGGCAAGGACAACCGCCGAACGCCCTGGAAGGATGTGGTCGCGCGCGCCAAAGGAAACCCCGACTGGCCCTGGATGCCCGGCTCCGGTGGTATGGACACCCTGAAAGCTGAGGCTCTGAAGCAAGGACGATGGCGCCTGGGTGAAGACGGCTATGTCGAGAAGGGCCCGTTCCCAAAGGACAAGACCACAGTCAACGTTTCGATCGTAGGCACGCAGCCGGAATCGGGAGCGACCATCCTGAGTCTTACGCCGCGCCACGCCGGCGACAGCCCCGTCGTCGTGTTCGCTGCGAAACCGGAGGGGTTGAGCAAGGGACAAGTCGTAGAAGACTTGGACAGCTTTTCCACCACCGAGGGAACCTTGTACTTCCAAGCTCGAGATCCGAGCGGTCAATACGAGACGGGCTCTCCGGTCCGATGGACCGCCGATCTAAAGATTCGCCATCAAGTTCAGCCCGCCGGCGACAAGCGAACAGTCACGCTGGCGTGCACACCGAAAGCAGAGCTCAGCTATTCACTCGATGGTTCCAATCCGAGAGATGGCTTGCGTTACGACAGCCCCTTCGAGATCGGCACTGCTGCGGCCCGGGTGTTGGTATACGCCCGAGCGGGTGAGGCCAACAAAAGCGCCGACTTCCAGATCCCGGCCAGCGGTGACAAGACAGTCCATATCAACGACACCAAGCCTGTCAAGCTTCAGCCCAAGCGCATTGGCCTGGACACCACCGACCGCGTGTTCGGCGTCATCAACCGCTTCCGTGATCAACCCGGCACTCTGTTCAAGGGAGTACGTATTGAGATCGGCGAAGGCGAGAAAACCGTGACCGTGCGCTTCCAGGAACGCGAAGTCAACGCCAGCATCATCGAGGGCGTGGTGAACAACCTGCGCCAACTGCTGGCTGAAGATCAGGCACCGGTGGTCGTGAGCATCAGCGACGGCGCGCACTTCGACACCGGCTTCGCGGCCAAGGAATTTGCCAAGCTGGTGGGCCTCGAGTTGAAACCCGGCGATGTAGTCCAGGAGGACTGAACCCATGACCAAGCCCAGGTCCGCCCATGCCGTTGCCGCCCTCAATGCCAGCTCCGCGAAACCTGCGTCAGCCACGGCCAAAGTGGGTGCGGACGCACGCCCGACCCTGGGCTTCGGTGTGCCTGCCACCTCAGATCCACATCACTTCAAGGTGATCGTCCCGCGCAGCAATACGGCTTCCGTGCAAGTGAGCGAGTACCTAGGCCTGCAAGCCATGAGCGACGAGCACTCCGTGATCGATCGGGCCTTACTAGATCGCGCACGATGGACGCATATCCGCGCTGAAGTGCAACGCGCATTCAACGCCCGACTAAGCACCCACGGCCTCAAGCCCGGCGCTTGGAAGGCGGGTGACAACCTGGTCGATCGGCTTCTGGGAAAGGAGCTCTGCGTGCTGGTCTGGGCGGTCGAGCACATGGAACTGGAGAAGATTCCCGTCGCCGTCCGAAATTGGCTCGCGCTGCGCCCGGAGGAGCGCTGGTGGCTATTCGGCATGACCGCAATGAGCACGGGCGGCATCGGCGATAGCGACAAGGGCTGGCGCTTGGCGCTGCGCCACGCGCTGGGCGATGTTGCCCAGAGCGAGTTGCTATCGCCGCGAGCGCGCCGCGACCTGGTTGCACGCGACAGCGGCGTCACAGGCGAGCGGCCGACACTGGATCTGTTCACCGACGGTGAGGCATGACCCATGGCATTTGCTTGAGAGGTGCAGCGCCGGAGCTGCCCAGCGCTTCGCCCAGCATGCAAGCGGGACTTGCATCCGCCCCGATGTCATGCCAAGTAGCCTCTGCCACCAACGCAGCGTTTCTCATCGCTCCGAGCCTCTGGCTGGACCCGCTGGCCGCGCCTGAAGTCGACGAATGACCAACCGCCCTACCCTCACCCCCGGCGTACTGCGCGATACACCGGCACTGATCGAATCGGTGTTCCCGGTGCAGAAGGTCTCGCATGAAGCTCAACGCGAGCGGAAGGCCAACCTCTACCAAACTCTGACCGGCCTGGGGTCTTACTGGAAGGGACGCAAGCCGTTGATCCTTGTAAGGGCCATCGTGCTCGGTGTGCTGCTACCGCAGACCGACGACCCCGAGCGGGACCTGGCAGTGTTCGAAAAGCTGATGGGCTTTGACCCAGAGGGCTTGGCTCGCCGGGCGTTTGTCGCTGACGGCGTGAAGCCACACGAGATGGCAAAGCGCATCTCTTTGGCTGATCCATGGGCCTTCTTCACTGCAAAGGTGAAGGGCGAGGAGCCAGAGGATGGGCAGCTGGCGTACTGGACCTTCCCGCTGGACTGCGAGGAGAGGGACATCACGCTGCGCTGGCGGCGCGACATCGAGCCTGAACAGAAGCTGGAGCTGTATCGCCGCTACATCGCGACGCTGGATTCGTACGAGCAACGCTCGGATCTGGGCAAGCGGCCTGAGGAGGTCGACGCCGCATGGCTGTTCGAGCCGATCTGGGCCGACGTGAACCGACACTACGCGCACCTTGGGATCAACGCTCGCAGCATCCCCGAACTCGTAGCGCAACTGGGCCAGCTCCGCTATGGCCGACGTGCGCGCGTCGGGGACACATTCGCTGGTGGTGGTTCCATCCCCTTTGAAGCAGCCAGGATCGGTTGTGATGCGTTCGCGTCGGACCTGAATCCCATCGCCTGCATGCTCACCTGGGGTGCGTTGAACATCGTCGGCACAGACGCAGCTAGGCACGCCGAACTCGAGCGCCAGCAGAGGGCGGCTGCTGCGGCAGTCAGGGAATCCGTTCGCAAGCTGGGCATCGAGCGCGACTCATCTGGCAACCAAGCCAAGGTCTACCTTTACTGCTTGGAGACACGCTGCCCCGAGAGTGGCTGGTTCGTACCACTCCTGCCGTCACTGGTCATCTCCAAGAACGGCAACGTCATTGCCCGGCTCGTTCCGAACGAGGCGGAGCGGTGCTTCGACATCCGAGTCGTCAACGGTGCATCAGCGGCAGAGATGAAGGCCGCTGCAAACGGTACC
Source organism: uncultured Gammaproteobacteria bacterium (assembly GCA_964653545.1). Taxonomy (GTDB): domain Bacteria; phylum Pseudomonadota; class Gammaproteobacteria; order Immundisolibacterales; family Immundisolibacteraceae; genus Immundisolibacter. Next base: position 6,075 of record CAZZHF010000072.1, read on the forward strand.
GTGAGAGATGGCGCCCTGGTCTACGAGCTGAACGGCAAGACCTACCGCATTCCCATCCGTACGTTGCGGGGCGACTTTCGCGACGCGGATGGCACCACCCAGAACAAGCTGCGCCGATGGGGACGTGAAGACTTCGGCCCGCTCCCCGGCGACACGTTTCAAGAGCGGGTGTACGCGATCCAGTGGATCGATGGCACGACCGTCTCAGACCCGCGCCCCCGCACCTACTTCGCCGCGCCAACGGACGAGGACCTGGAGCGCGAAGCTGAAGTGCAGCGAATCGTTGCGCGCAACCTGGTGGCGTGGCAGGCCGAAGGGCTCGTGCCAGACATGGTGATTGAGACTGGAGACGAGACAGCGAGGCTAGGCAGGGAGCGCGGCTGGACTCACTGGCATCACCTCTTCAACGCACGGCAGCTGCTCCTGTACGCCGAGCTGCGCAAGCACGCGACAGCAGAGCTCTGTCTCAAGGCTTGCCAGATGATCAACACCAGCGCCCGCCTTACCCGCTGGTCCACTGGCGACGGAGACGGCCGCAGCGGCGGCACCAAACAGGTGTTCGACAACCAGGCGCTGAACGTTCTCTACAACTACGGGTGCCGGGCTTCGAGTTGCCTGCTTGACCCACTGGACGGCGAGAACGTCCATGCGCCCATCCCCGCGGGCGTCACCCACACGCTGCGGAACCACCCCGCACACGAGGTCTCCGAGGCCTGCGACCTGTGGATCACCGATCCACCCTACGCGGACGCCGTCAACTACCACGAGATCACCGAGTTCTTCATCGCCTGGCTGCGTCGCAATCCACCAGCCCCGTTCGACTCCTGGGTGTGGGACTCCAGGCGAGCGCTGGCCATCCAAGGCTCGGGCGAAGACTTCCGCCGCAACATGGTGGCGGCCTACACCGCGATGGCGACCCACATGCCCGACAACGGCATGCAGTGCGTGATGTTCACGCACCAGGACACCGGTGTCTGGAGTGACCTCGTCGGCATCTTCTGGGCCGCGGGGCTGCAGGTGGTGGCGGCCTGGTACATCGCCACCGAGACCACTTCCGAACTGAAGAAGGGCGGCTATGTGCAAGGCACGGTGACGCTGATGCTGCGAAAGCGGCCGGCCGGCGACCGGCCTGCCTTCAAGCAGCGCCTGCTGCCGGCGGTGCGGCAGGAGGTGGACCGGCAGATCCGAACCATGATGCACCTGAACATCGCCGTGAAGGCACACCACGGCGAACCTGTGTTCAACGACTCCGACCTGCAGATGGCCGGCTACGCCGCGGCGCTGAAGGTGCTGACCGGATACACGCACATCGGCGGCGAAGATGTCACCAGCTTCGCGCTGCGCCCAAGGGTGAAGGGCGAGGTCACGGTGGTGGACGAGATCGTGCAACAGGCTGCCGAGGCGGCCAGCAACCTGCTGGTGCCCGAAGGTCTGGCGGCAGACACCTGGGGCAAGCTGGCCGGCATCGAGCGCTTCGTGCTACGCATGATGGACATGGAGACCACGGGCGCCCGCAAGCTGGACAACTACCAGAACTTCGCCAAGGCCTTCCGCGTGCAGGACTACGCCCGCGTGATGGCCAGCATGGCGCCCAACGAGGCCCGGCTGAAGCAGGTGACCGAGTTCGCCTCGCGCGACCTGACCGACAGCACCGAGCTGGGCGCCACTCGTCTGGGCCGGCTGGTCATCGCGCTGCAGCAGATGCGCGCCGACCTGGAGCCGCAGACCATCATCAGCCAGCTGCAGGCCGAGATGCCCGACTTCCTGGAGGCCCGCCTGTTGCTGGTGGACCTGCTGGCCTTCGTGGAACGCAAGGCTCCCGAGGCCGATGTGCGCACGGCAGCCGAGGTGCTGGGCGCCCGGCTGAAGAACCAGCGCTTCGGAGCGTGAGGACGAGGTAAGTATGTCGATTCGCCGCTTCTCGTCACGCGAGCATCGACTGGACGCCAGCTTTCTGCTGGAGCATCTGAAGGGCGCGAGAAGCTACAAGCGGATCGCGGGCTATTTCACCAGTTCGCTCTTCGAGGTGGCGCACGAACTGCTGGAAAGCATCCCGCACGTTCGAATCGTCTGCAACGTCGATATCCATCCCGACGACCTGAAGGTGGCGCAGTTGCGCGAGGCGCGCATGATGGGCCGCTGGAACGAGAAGGCCATCGAGGCCGAGGCACTGCTGAACCGCGACCGCTACCGCCGGCTGGACGCCTTCCTGCAGCGTCACGGCCAGGCGGTGCGGGTGGCGCCCGACAGCGTGTGCGGCTTCGTGCACGGCAAGGCCGGCGTCATCGAGCTGGCCGATGGGCGCAAGCTGGGCTTCATCGGCTCGATGAACGAGACCCGCAGCGGCTGGCAGCGCCACTACGAGATCTTGTGGGAGGACGAGTCGGCTGACGGCGTGGACTGGATCGAGAAGGAGTTCGAGTTCCTCTGGAACGCAGCGCGCCCCTTGCCACAGGCCGTCATTCGGGAGGTCCACCGGCGCGGCTACAGGCGTGAGGTGGTGTTCGACGAGATCGATGACGAAGACGACGTGGCACCCGCCGCGCTGATCGAGTCGCCTCTTTACCGCGAGGGCCTGGCCCTTCAGCCGTGGCAACAAGGGTTCGTCACCGAGTGCCTGCGCCACTACCAAATGCACAAGGTGGTGCGGCTGCTGCTGGCGGACGAGGTGGGCCTGGGAAAGACACTGTCGCTGGGTACCGCGGCGCTGACGCTGTGCTTGCTGGCCGACCGCGAGCAGCAGGTCCGGAGACCGGTGGTGATCTTTGCCCCTGCCACGCTGTGCGAGCAATGGCAGACCGAGATGCTGGACAAGCTGGGCATTCCATGTGCGCGCTGGGACACGGTGCGCAAGGTTTGGCTGGATGACCAGGAGCGGGCCATTTCGCCCGCGGGCCGCGAACACATCGCCCGATGCCCGCTGCGCATCGGCATCGTCTCTACCGGTCTCATGATGCGGCACTCGGCCGAGAAGGAACACCTCCTTGGGCTGCGTTTTGGGCTCGTGATCCTGGATGAAGCACACAAGGCTCGCACGCGGCAAGGCTTCGGTGCCGACGCCGGAACACCGAACGAGCTGCTGGCCTTCATGCGCGACATCGCAGCCCGCTCTGACCATGTGCTGCTGGGCACGGCGACACCGGTCCAGACCCAGCCGCAGGACCTTTGGGACTTGATTGGCATCCTGCATCAGGGCCGCGGTAGCTTCGTGCTGGGCAACGACTTCGCTGCGTGGCATCGCTCCAGCGACGTGCTGGAGATCTTGGCGGGGCGGCAGGAGGTGACGTCTCCCGAACATGCTTGGGAACTGCTTCGCTCACCGCTGCCGCTGGTCGACTCGTCCCGTGAGCCGCGCGCGCGGCGCTTGTTCAGCGCAATCCGCCAGGATCTGGGCCTGGCCAACGGTGAGATGCAGACCAGCAAGTCGCTGGCCGACCTCAGCGAGGACACCCGGGAGATCTTGGAAGAAGAACTGCATCGACAGCTGTCCGGGGCGACCTTCTTCCAGCGCGAGAACCCGTTGGTGCGGCACGTCGTGCTGCGCAAGCGGGTCAGCCTGGAAGACGCTGGACTGTTGGCGCGCGTGGGCGTGAACCTGCATCCGAGTCGGGACTTGGTCCAGGAACCTCACGCATTCGACGCCATGTTCGAGGCCAAGGCCTTGCGCACCAGCGAGGACTTTCGGGAGGCCTATCGGGAGGCGCGAGCCTTCGGGAAGGCTCTTGCGCAATCGGGGCAAGGCGGCGGCGGGGGTTTCATGAAGAACCTCGTCGAACAACGCATCTGCTCGTCCATCCATGCGGGGCTGAACACCGTGCGAGCGCTGCTGGCCGGGCAGACCGTGCGTGAGGAGGAAGACGATGGCGAGATGGAGCTGTCCGTCAAGCCTGGCGTGGAACGTGAAGCTCTTGCGAGGTTGCTGAATCGACTTGAACGAGTCCAGTCCGATCCCAAGCTCTCCGCCCTGGTGTACTACCTCGACAGGGAGAAGTGGCTGGGCCTGGGCGTGATCATCTTCAGCCAGTACTACGACACGGCACGCTGGTTTGCGGAACAGCTCGCGCAACGCTACCCCGACGAAGCCATCGGACTGTACGCAGGTGCTGGTCGCAGCCGGCTCTACCAACGCGGCGACAGCGTGTCTTGCGAGCGTGAGTCACTGAAGAAGATGGTGGCCGAGCACCAGATTCGGATCATGGTCGCAACGGATGCTGCATGTGAGGGCCTGAATCTGCAGACGCTGGGGACGCTGATCAACGTTGATCTGCCGTGGAATCCAACGAGGCTGGAGCAGCGCATCGGCCGTATCAAGCGCTTCGGGCAGAAGCGCGACACCGTGGACATGCTGAATCTGGTCAATGAGCAGACGGTCGACGAGAAGATCTATGACCGGCTGTCTGATCGCATGCGCGACCGGTACGACCTGTTCGGCTCGATACCCGACACGATCAAGGACGAATGGATCGATGACATCGAGGCGCTGGGCCAGAAGATGGACGACTACATCCACGCCCAGCGAGAGGCCACAGGCTTCGACTTGCGATACACGGCCACGATGGAGCCTCCGGAACGCGACTGGCGTGATTGCACTGAGGTGCTCTCCCGCCGCGATTTCGCAGTGCTGATGACCACGGCCTGGACGGCATAGGCACAGTCAGGCTCGCTACTCACCTCGCCAATTGGTCAAGGCGGGTGAAGCACTTCCGAAGTCCAGGTCGAATTGCAGCGTTGCGGAGACGGGCTGTGAAGCTTCGGGGGTCGTGACCAGTGCGGGAGCGCCGGCGATTGGTGCTCCAGCGCTGAACATTGGCGGCAGTGTGTCCGGCACGTTGGCTGGTGGCCGGGATTGTTCCGGAATCCACCACGGCGGGTGACCTGGGTCGACGGTGATCGAGAAGGCCTCCGCTGCCGTTGGTGGCGGCCGTGTTGACCATGACATCACTTCCGCTCTCGACCCAGGGCCAGTGGTCACAGGATCAGCCCCGAGCATCAAGAGCGTCGACCGGCCGGCCGTCTCGGCACCTCTCGCGCCATTGCCCACATCCAAGAAGGAAGTCGGTCCCCAGATCGAGCCGGCTTGGCGTTGCGGCGTAGGGTGACGCTTCTTCGAGAAGACGGCGGCCTTCAG
>CAZZHF010000073.1:0-11179 GCA_964653545.1 uncultured Gammaproteobacteria bacterium
ACCCGGGGCGCAAGCTGGGTACCGGCACCGATCACCACGCCCTGGCCCAGATAACTGCCGGCGCCGACCACTGCGCCCGCGCCGATCACCGCGTCCGCCGCGATCACCGCCAGTGCCTCAATGCGGGCGTCGGCCGCTATCCGAGCGCTGGCGTGTATCTGAGCGCTTGGATCCACACCCGGCGACATTGCGGAGGACGGGTGCAGCAGTGCTGCGGCCCGGGCAAAGGCCAGATAGGGGTTGTCGGCGATCAGCTTGGGGCCGGCGAACAGGTGACGGTCACTGGGCGCCAAAGCCACCGCGCCGGCGGCCGTCGTCGCCAGCTGGTCCCGGTAACGACGGTTGGCAAAAAAGCTCAGCTCGGTCATCCCGGCCCTGGCCAGTGTTGCCACGCCGTGCAATTCGGGTTCAGCATCGGCGTCGACGGTAGCGCCTACCCGCCGCGCCAGATCCGTCAGGCGCATGCCGTGTGCCGGTCCGCTCAGGGCTTGGCGGAGCTCTTCAGCAGCGCCAGCACCTGTTCAGTAACGTTCAGCGCGTCGCTGGCGTAGATCACGCCCTCGTACAGGATGAGGTCGTAGCTGCTTGCCTTGGCGAACTTCTCGACGGCTGCCAGCAACTGTTCGCGCAGTTTGCCCACTTCTTCCGATTGCCGGATGCGCAGGTCGTCCTGGAACTCGTCCTGGGCGTGCTTCAGCTGGCGTCGACCGTCGATGATCTCGCGCTCCTTGGCCTTGCGCTTGTCCTCGGCGAGCATCAGGCCGTTCTTGGACAGGTCCTGCTCCATTTGTTCCAGGCGCTTGGCGCGTGCTTCAAGTTGCTGGCGTCGTGGGGTGAATTCGTCACGCAGCTTCTTTTGCACCACCTCGGCTTGCGGCGAGGCCTGCAACAAGGCCGACGCATTGACGTATCCGACTTTCAAATCGGCCGCCAGGGTCGGTGCCATCAAGACACCGCCTATCAGGCCCAGCAGCCATCCGCGCATTCTCCTCATCGCCAGGGTTCTCCGAAATAAGACAAAAAAACTTAAAACCCGGCGCCCAGACTGAACTGGAAGCGCTGTACCTCGTCTTCCGGCCCATCGTTGAAGGGCTGCGCAATCGCCACCGAGATGGCGCCAAACGGCGATATCCAGACTGCGGCGACGCCGGTCGAATAACGCAGGTCCCCGGCTTTCAGCGGGTCGCCTGCACCAAATACATTACCGGCGTCGGCAAACGCGGACAGGCGAAAGCTCTTGTTCTGTTTATCCAGGAACGGTACCGGAAAGAACAGCTCGCTGCGCCCGAGCACCAGGCGATCGCCGCCAAATGGGTCGTCGAAGGTGTCGCGTGGGCCCAACGTGTTGTCCTTGAAGCCGCGCAGCGAGCGAAAACCGCCGGCAAAATAGTTCTCGAAAAACGGCAGGGTGGTCGTATCGCCGTAGCCATCGCCATAACCCAGGGTGCCGCTGAGCATCAGACTGACCGTGTCGCTGAACGGGAAGTGGTGCTGCTCGGTGAAATACAGCTTGTAGAACTGCAGGTCGCCTATCGGGGTGGCAAACTCGCCCGACAGCCGCCGCAAACTGCCACGGTCGGGGAAAATTGCCCGATTGCGGGTGTCGTGCGCCAGGCTGAGGTTCACTTTGAAGATGTTGTAGTTGTCGCCGTTGTCGTTGATGAAGTCGAGGACCTCGGGCGAGGTAAAGAAGCCGGTGCCGATGGAGGTTTGCTCGGCCGCCAGGCCAAAACCAAAAGCATCGAACTCGGACAAGGGAACGTTGTAACCCCAGGAGCCGCCGATCGACTCCGTGTCGTACTGGATCAGGTTGGCATCCGCCGCGTCCGTCGAGCGCAGAAAGGCACTGACCGTGCGGCTGACACCGTCCACGGTAGCGTAGGGGTTGGTATGGGACACGCTATAGACACGGCTGTAATCGCTATTGCTGAAGTTGACGCTGACGCTGTCGCCGGTGCCAAGGAAGTTGTTCTGGGTCACGGCCGCGTTCAGCAGCAAACCGCTGCCCTGACCAAAGCCGACGCCGGCCGAAATGCTGCCTGAAGGACGCTCCTTGACCTTGAAGTTGACGTCCACCTGATCCGGACTGCCGGGTACGGCCGGGGTTTCCACGGTCACGTCTTCGAAGAACCCGAGTCGTTCGAGACGGACCCGTGAGCGCTCCACCGCGGCGGAGGAAAACGTGGTGGCCTCCAGTTGCCGCATTTCACGGCGCATTACCTCGTCGGCGGTCTTCTCATTGCCTGAAAAGTCGATGCGCCGGACATACGCGCGCTTCCCAGGGTCGACAAAGAACGTCAGCTTGGCGGTGGCCTTGTCCTTGTCTACGTCCGGCGCGGCATTGACGTTGGCGAAGGCGTAGCCGGCTTCGCCCAGGCGCTCGGATATGGCGTCGCTGGTTTCGGTCATTTCCTTGCGCGAGAAGGTGTCGCCGGGGCGCAGCTTGACCAGCTTCACAAGCTCCTGCGGGTCGACCACCAGGTTGCCGGAAAGTTTGACCTCATCAACGGTGTACTGCTGACCTTCGGTCACGTTGATGGTGATATAGATTTCGCGCTTGTTGGGGGTAATGGCCACCTGCGTCGACTTGATATCGAAATCCAGATATCCACGGTCCAGGTAGTAGGCGTGCAGCTTTTCCAGGTCGCCGGCCAGCTTCTGGCGCGAGTACTTGTCGTTGCCGGTGACGAAGCTGAGAAGATTCGGTGTTGACAGCTCGAACAGGCCGCGCAGGGTTTGCGCATCGAACACCTCGTTGCCGACGATGTTGATCTGGCGGATGCGTGAGACATCGCCCTCGGCGATGGTGATGTCGACTCGCACCCGGTTACGCGGCAGGTCGGTAACCTTGGTGTCCACCTTGACGCCGTACTTGCCGTGGCCGTAGTACTGGCGTTGCAGCTCCTGTTGCAACTGGTCGAGTGCCGACGGTACGAATACCCGGCCGGTGGCCAGGCCCACCTCGCGCAGACCCTTTTGCAGGTCCTCGGTCTTGATGTCTTTGTTGCCGGTGATGTTCAACTCGGCAATCGACGGGCGTTCCACCACGTTGATAACCAGGACGTCACCGTCGCGGTCGAGTTTGACGTCACTGAAAAACTCGGTCTGAAACAGCGCCCGGATGATGACGCTGGATCGTTTCGGCTCAAAGCGGTCGCCCACCCGCACCGGCAGCGCGATCAGCACCGCGCCCGGAGAGATGCGCTGCAGGCCGTTCAGACGGATGTCCCGCACCAGGAAGGCATCGTTGTCGGCCGCACGCGCCGGGGCGTGCAACAAGACCAGGACCACCAGCGCAGTGAGCAGGCGACCGATCATCTGGTGCGGGGAATGCAAATACAAGGCGCCACCGGGCGGGCCGCGGCCCGCAGTCAAGTCAGGATCGAAACAGCAGTCGTGTGATGTCGTTGTAGAAGGCCAGCACCATAAGCGCCAGAAGGGCAACCAAACCCATCTGCTGGCCAACCGTGCGAAGACGCTCCGATAGTGGCCGACCACGCACCCATTCGGCGAAATAGTACAGCAAGTGCCCACCGTCCAGAACCGGCACCGGCAGCAGGTTGAGCAAGCCCAGCGACAAACTGACCAAGCCAAGAAACGACAAGAACTGCGCGATGCCAGTGCGCGCGCTATGCCCCGCGAACTCGGCGATGGCCAACGGCCCACTGATGTTGCGGCTGGAGGCGTCGCCGGTCAGCATGCGTCCTGTCATATCTGCGGTCAGGGCCGCCATGTCGTACAGCCTGGACAACGCCTGACCGGCGCTGTCCAGGGGACCGTAACGCAAGCGGACGTAATAGTCGTCGAATTGCAGTGTTGGCATCTTCGCGGCCAGGCCGACGCGGCCGATGCGCTCACCGTTGGAATCGATCGCCTCAGGGGTCACGGTCAGGCCAATCTGGGTACTGCCCCGCCGCAGGCGCAGATCCAGCGGCTTGCCCGGACTGGCGCGGACCAGATCCACCCAGCCCGACCAGTCGACAAGCGCTTGGCCATTGGCGCTGAGGAGCACATCATCGACCTGTAGTCCGGCCCGAGCGGCGGCGCCGCCGCTGACCACATCCCCAATTCGCGGTTCGATCCGCGGCGTTCGCCAGGCAAGACCGATCCGACGCATCACGTCCGGATCCTCCGCGTTGTAGTCCAGCCCCGACAGATCAAGTCGTCGCAGGCTGGTGCCGCTACCGGCAGGGGTGACTTCAACCCCCACCGTGTCGCCCGCCAGTGCCGCCGGGATCATTGCCAGGCTCACCTCTTCCCAGGTGCGTACCGGCCGACCTGCGATCGCCCGCAGTTCGTCGCCGGCAACGAAGCCGGCCACGGCCGCCGGCGTAGCCGGCAGCACCTCGCCGACCAACGGGCGCTGGCCATGGATGCCGATGACGAACATTAGCCAGTAAAACAGCCAGGCCAGCAGCAGATTGGCGACAGGACCGGCCGCCACGACACAGACGCGTGCCCACAGCGGTTGACGGTTGAATGCCTGTTCTAAATGCTCGGGCGGCACCGTTCCTTCGGCTTCGTCGAGCATCTTGACGTAACCGCCAAGCGGCACGGCGGCAATCACGAACTCGGTGCCATGGCGGTCGACCCGCCGCCACAGGGGCCGACCAAAGCCAACCGAAAACCGCAGTACCCTGACCCCGACGCGCCGCGCGGCCCAGAAGTGGCCGTACTCGTGCACGCTGACCAGCACCCCGATGGCGACCAGAAAGGCGCCCACTGACCACAGCAGGTTCAGCATCAGGCGTTAACCCGCGCGCCGGCCAGGCGCCGGGCGGCGGCGTCCGCGGCAAGCACCCGGTCCAGGCTGTCTGCCGGCTCGCCGGGTAGCGTATCGAGCGTGCCGCGGACGATGTCGGCGATGCGGCCAAAGGCCAGTCGACCGTTCAGAAAGGCGTCGACCGCGACTTCGTTGGCGGCGTTCAGCACGGTGCTCGCCGTGCCGCCGCCGGCCAGTGCCTGGTAGGCAAGATCGAGGCAGGGAAAGCGTGCCCGGTCCGGCGCCTCGAAATCGAGTTGGCCGATACTGACAAGATCAAGCATTGTCGCTCCAGACGGCTGGCGCTGCGGCCAGGCCAGGGCATGGGCGATCGGTACCCGCATATCTGCCGTGGCAAGCTGGGCCAGCACCGATCCGTCGTTGTACTCCACCAGCGAATGGACCACGCTCTGCGGGTGGACGACCACCTCAATGGCCGAGGCCGGCAGCTTGAACAACCAGGCGCTTTCGATCACTTCCAGTCCCTTGTTCATCAGCGTCGCGGAATCGACGGAGATCTTGCGCCCCATCACCCAGCGCGGGTGGGCGCAGGCCTGCTGGGGGGTGGCATTCGCCATCTGCGCCGCGCTCACCCGCAGGAACGGTCCTCCCGACGCGGTAAGCAACAATCGCCGCACGCCGTGCTCAGCCGCCGGCTCGCCGCAGCGATAGGCGGGTAGACACTGAAACATGGCGTTCGTTTCGCTGTCGATGGGGATCAGCGTGGCGCCGCCCTGACGCACGGCTTCCATGAACAGGCCGCCGGCCATGACCAGGGCTTCCTTGTTGGCCAGTGCAAGCGTCTTGCCAGCGCCGGCCGCGGCAAGCGAGGACTCGAGCCCCGCCGCGCCAACGATGCCGGCAACCACCAGGTCCACTTCGGGGGCACACACGACCTGTTTCAGGGCCTCGCTTCCGGCGAGCACCCGGGTCGGACCATCGCGACCAAGGGCCGCCGCCAGCTGCGCGGCTGCCGCAGGCTCGGTAAGAACCGCCAGCGGTGGTTGGAACTGGCGGCAGATTTCCAGCATGCGCGCCACATTGCGCCGCGCCGCGGCAACTTGCAGGCGATACCGGTCCGGGTGCAGTGCCATGATGGCCAGCGTGCTGTCACCAATGGAGCCGGTGGCGCCCAGCAGGGCGATGCCACGCATACGGTTCAGTCTCCCACCAGCAGGGGCGCGGCGAGTGCGAACAACGGCGCGGCGGCGAGCAGGGCATCGATGCGGTCGAGCACCCCGCCGTGGCCCGGCAGCACAGCGCCGCTGTCCTTCATGCCGGCACGGCGCTTGAACAGACTCTCGGCGAGGTCGCCGACCACCGACAGTGCCGCACAAAGTGTGGTCAGACCCATGAGTCCGATCAGGGCCGCAGTGTCGAGCCGGAACGCCAGTCCGGCGGCCAAGCCAGTGAATGCCGCCGCCACCAGGCCGCCGACGAGCCCCTCAACCGTTTTGCCGGGGCTTACCTGGGGGCACAGCTTACGCGAACCAAGACGACGACCGACCAGGTAAGCGGCGCTGTCGGCCGCCCACACCAGGGACAGGCACACCAGCAGCAGTCCGCGGTGCCCTGTTGCCAAGCGGCTGAGCGCCAGCCAGGCAGGAACCACCGCGATCCCGATGATCAGGGCCTGTGCCAAAGGCCCACCGAGCCAGGCCGGCAGCGACGGATAGCGCAACACCAGCCCGAGGGCAAGCGCCCACCACAGCAGTGCGACCGCCAGCACCATCGCGCCCACAACAGTCGGCAGGAAATACAAAGCGAGCATGGTCGCGGCGAGAATCGCCAGCACCGGCCAACGCCAGGCGCCCTCCAGCCCCGGACACATGCCGGCCCATTCCCAGGCGGCGCCTAACGCGATGGCCGCGAACACCATCAGGATCAAGGCCGTGCTGCCCTGCCACAGCAGCAGCAGAACCAAACACAACAACAGCGCGGCGGTGAGAAGGCGCGACCTAGGCACCAGTCCCGCCAATGCGTAGTTGTTCGTCGGTGCGACCGAAGCGTCGTTCACGGTTGGCAAACCAATCCAAGGCCAGATCCAGCGCGGCGGGGTCGAAGTCTGGCCACAGGGTGTCCGTAAAATAAAGCTCCGCATAGGCCAGATGCCAAAGCAGAAAATTGCTGATACGAAACTCACCCCCGGTGCGGATCAGCAGGTCTACCGGCGGCGCCTGGTCGAGGGCTAGCCACGGCGCGAAGCCGGCTTCATCGAGTGTTGCCGGGTCGAACTCGCTGGTGGCGGTGGCGGCGGCGATGCGCCGGGCGGCCTGCACAATGTCCCATCGCCCACCGTAGTTGGCCGCCACCGTAAGGCGCATGCCGTTGCAGTGGGCGCTGTCCGCCTCCACCCGAGCGATGGTCTTTTGCAGGCGAACCGGAAGGGCGGCGCGATCGCCAATGACCGTCAGGCGAACGTTGTTTTCCACCAGACGGTTTCCCTCGTCGCGCAGCGCGCGCACGAACAGCGCCATCAGTAACGATACCTCGTCCGCCGGCCGGCGCCAATTCTCGCTACTGAAGGCAAACAGCGTAAGGTTGGCCACGCCGCGCATGGCGGCCGCCTCGACGATCTCGCGTACCACCCGGGCACCGGCACGGTGACCTGCCACCCGCGGCAGGTGGCGCAGGCGCGCCCAGCGGCCATTGCCATCCATGACGATTGCGATGTGTTGCAGTGCTTGCGTGGCCGGCGGCGTGGTCACGGGGGGGCGGATCAGACGTCCAGCAGGTCGGCTTCTTTCGCCGCCAGCAGGGAGTCGGTCTCGGCCACGTAACGGTCGGTGAGCTTCTGTATTTCGGCTTCTCCGCGGGTCGCCTCGTCACTCGAGATCAGTTTTTCCTTCTCCAGTTCCTTGAGCGAGGCGTTGGCGTTACGCCGAACATTGCGCAGGGCGACCCGGCACGCTTCGCCCTCGGAGCGCACCACGCGGATCAGTTCCTTGCGCCGCTCCTCGGTCAGTGCTGGCAACGGTACGCGAATCACCATGCCCGAAGTCGACGGATTCAGGCCCAGGTCTGATTCGCGAATGGCTTTGTCGATCGCCGCCACGGAACTCTTGTCGAACGGCGCCACCAGCAAGGTACGGGCGTCCTCGGCATTCACGTTGGCTAACTGCCGTAGCGGTGTGTCCGCGCCATAGTAGCTGACGTGGATCTGGTCCAGCAGCGCCGGATGGGCGCGTCCAGCGCGGAGTTTTTTCAGCTCTTCCTGCAGTGCATGGAGGGTTTTGACCATGCGTTGCTCGGCATCTTTGTGAACGTCATCGATCATGTTTATCTCCCCGACCGGTCCGAGACAGACGGTGACATCAATGTTCCGACCGCCTCACCCCGAACGATGCGCGTCAACGCGCCCCGGCTATGCATGTTGAATACCCGTACCGGCAAGCCATGCTCGCGCGCCAGCACCACGGCCGTGGCGTCCATCACGCCCAGATGCCGCTGCAGGACTTCATCGTAATCCAGCTGCTCATAGCGCGATGCGGCGGGATGCAATACCGGATCGGCATCGTAAACACCGTCTACTTTGGTCGATTTCAGCAGTAGCTGGGCGCCAATGTCGAGCGCGCGCACGCAAGCCGCAGTGTCGGTTGTGAAATATGGATTGCCGGTGCCGCCGGCAAACAGAACCACCCGGCCCTTGGCAAGATGGGCCAATGCCTTGGCGCGAATGAACGGCTCCGCCACGCCGGTGACCGCCAGCGCGGACATGACCCGCGCGGGCAGACCGGCGGTTTCGAGTGCCTCATGCAGGGCGAGTGCGTTCATGACCGTGGCAAGCATGCCGATGTAATCGGCAGTGGCCCGATCGGCGCCGTCGACCGCCGCCGGCAGGCCGCGAAACAGATTGCCGCCGCCAACCACCAAACCGACTTGCACTCCCGCTGCGAGCACCGGCCTGAGTTCTTCCGCCACGGCCTGCATGGCTGGCCTGTCGAAGCCATGCGGCTTGCCTCCGGCCAGCGCCTCGCCGCTCAGCTTGAGCAGGATGCGCTGGATCTTGGGCGCTGCCGCAGCCATGGTCGATCAGCTCCGGGCTTGTTTCATCACTTCGGCGACGAAGTCGTCGGCCTGCTTTTCTATGCCCTCGCCGACTTCCAGCCGGTCAAAGCCCAGCACGCGCGCGCCGTTGCGTTTGAGCAATTGCTCGATGGTCATGTCCGGATCCTTTACGAACGGTTGCCCGAGCAGAGTGATTTCCGCCGCATATTTGCGTATGCGTCCTTCGACCATCTTGGCGCGAATGTCTTCCGGCTTGCCGGACTCAGCCGCCTGCGCGTCGTAAATTTCCTTCTCCCGTGCCAGCACCTCGGCCGGGATTTGCTCGCTCGACACGCACAGGGGACGGCTGGCTGCCACGTGCATGGCCAGGTCACGAGCCAACTCCAGGTCGCCGCCTTCGAGGTGCACCAGCACCCCAATACGGGTTCCGTGAACGTAGCTGCCGATGACGCCGGCGCCGGCTTCACGACGCACGAAGCGGCGCACGCGCAGGTTCTCACCGATCTTGGCCACCAGCTGCTGCCGGGCTTCCTCCACGGTGCCGCCGTCCATGGCCAGCGTTGACAGGTGTTCCACATCGGACGGCGCCGCGCCGAGTACCAGTGCGCCGACGGCCCGGGCGAAGGCCAGGAAACCGGCATCCTTGGCGACAAAGTCGGTTTCCGAATTCACTTCGGTCAGCGCGAGCGTGCGACCGTCCTCGCTCGCCGCCAGCACAATCACGCCGTCAGCGGCCGTGCGGCCGGCTTTCTTGTCGGCACGCGCGGCGCCGGCCTTGCGCATCAGGTCAATGGCCGCTTCAACGTCGCCGTTGGTTTCGGTCAAAGCCCGCTTACATTCCATCATGCCGAGCCCGGTACGCTCGCGCATTTCCTTGACCAGTGCTGCTGATACGCTCATACGCTTGTCCTCGGTCGGGGTGCCGCGCCGCCCTGTTCGCCGCGCACCCAAGCAAAAAAAGAGGGGTTGGACCCCTCTTTGGAAAATTGTCGACGTGGCCTGCGGCAGTGCCGCGCCGTCTCAGCCAGCTTCGGCCACTTCGACGAACTCGTCACTGCCACCGGCAGCCTGCGCCGCGCGACCGTTCAGAATCGCTTCGGCCGCCTGGCCCAGATACAGGTCAATGGCGCGGATGGAGTCGTCATTGCCCGGAATAATGTAATCAATCTGCTCCGGACGGTTATTGGTGTCCACCACCGCCACCACTGGAATGCCAAGCCGGTTGGCTTCCTCGACCGCGATGTGCTCGTAGCCGGTGTCGATAACGAACAGCGCGTCCGGCATCCCCTTGAGGTTGCGAATGCCGCCTACGCTGCGCACCAGCTTGTCCCGCTCCTGGTTCAGTTTCAGGACGTCGCGCTTGCTCAGGTCGCCGACCTTGCCCAGCTCGATGCGGGTGTCCAGATCGATCAGGCGATCCACGGATTTGCGCACGGTGCGGTAGTTGGTGAGCATGCCGCCCAGCCAGCGGTAGCTGACAAATGGCATGCTGCAGGAACTGGCATGCGTTTCGACCAGTTTGCGGGCCTGGCGCTTGGTGCCAACAAACAGAACGTTGCCGCCGCGCGCCGCCACCTTGCCGAGGAAGTTCATCGCATCCTGCAACATAGGCAAGCTATGCTCAAGGTCGATGATATGGATGTTCTGGCGTACTCCGTATATATACGGCGCCATGGCCGGCGACCAGTAGCGGGTCTGGTGACCGAAATGGACGCCCGCGTCCAAAAGGTCACGCATGGAAACTCCACCCATAAGACAACATGCTCCAACGCAGCGTGTTTTGCCGGCGTGCGGCAAAAGATTATCGACCGGGACCCGGCGTTAAGGGCGCGATTTATAGCACCGTTCGGCGGGTGTCACAATCGCTTGTATTTACCGCCCTTGGCGTCGGCTGCTACATTTCCACGCCTTTACCCCGCTTTTATCCCTATCCCGCTGCCGCTTCCCCACCCTGGCGGCAAGTTGCAGGCACATGACCGTTTCCATAAAAACCCCGGAAGAGATTGCCGTGATGCGCAGTGCTGGTCGCCAGGCGGCCGAACTGCTCGAAATGATCGGCGAGCATGTGCGCCCCGGTGTGACCACCGACGAGTTGAACGACCTGTGCGAGCGGTACACCACGCAGGTGCTGGGCTGTCGTTCGGCGCCGCTGGGCTATCACGGCTTCCCCAAATCCATCTGTACCTCGGTCAATCATGTCGTCTGTCATGGCATTCCCAACGACAAGCCGCTCAAGAAAGGCGACATCGTTAATATTGACGTCACGGTCATCAAGGACGACTTTCACGGCGATACCAGCGCCATGTTCAGCGTCGGTGAGCCGTCGGTGCTGGCACGCCGGCTGTCCGAGACCTGTTACGAGGCGCTGTGGGTCGGCATTCGCATGGTCGGCCCGGGTGTCCGGTTGGG
>CAZZHF010000074.1:0-11062 GCA_964653545.1 uncultured Gammaproteobacteria bacterium
GCGAAGGCGTCGGCGCTGTTGAGCGCCACGCTTACGATTTGTTTAGCTGCGAGCGAATCGAGGCTGCCACTTTGTACCTGCCTGATTGTCTCCGGAATGGCTACCTGGTACTGCCCAGAGATCTCCTGCAGGGACATCAATGGCTCGAGACGGTTCAGATACATTGCCGCGATGCGCTGGTTGTTTTGCTCAAGAACCCACCAGCCAGTGCCACCGAGTAACGCGCAGAAGGTGCTACCCATCACCATGACGGAGAGCAAACGAGCTTTAATGGACAGATTGATCGACCCAACTCGGAGCAATTTCACAGTTTCACCTTCAGGTTTTTTGGTCACATAATTCAGGCGGCAACGACGCTTGCGTCCAGGACTCGTTCCGGGTCCAGAATCAGTAAGAGGCGATCCGGTTGCTTACAGACCGCCTGCACAAATCCAGAAATGTTTGGATCCAGGGTTGGTGGGGGCAGCTCGAACTTGTCTGGATCCGCTTCCACCACGTCACTAATCGCGTCGACCAGGAAGCTCACCACCCCAAGCTCACGACGCAAAACGACGCTCATGGGCTTCATGTCGTCCGTCCGCGTGGGCAAGCCAAGGCGGTCGCGCAGATCGAGCGCGGTCACGATCTGGCCGCGCAAGTTGATCAGTCCGCGAACCATACTGGGGGCCAGCGGCACGGATGTGATCTCGAGGTGTTGGTTGACCTCCTGTACTCGCAGCAGGTCGACACCGAGAAACAAATCAGCCACGTAAAACGTGCACAAGGAAGTCCGGCCAGCCATTACGCGACCTCCTTCAGTCGCGCCTGTTTGCGCCGTTCCTGAGGATCGATCCCGGCGGCCCGCACCGCGGCGGCCATGTCGAACAGATCGGTAACCCGTCCGGCGATCAGCGCCGTGCCGCGCAAGCAGTCGCGCTCCAACTCGCGTTCGAGCACAACGTCCTGTTCCACGATGTCCACGATTCGCTCGACCACGAATCCGACGGATATATAGCCCTCGCTATACACGACCACCTGTAGGGGCGCGCCTTCGGGCGCGGGCAGCTGATCAAGGCGGATCAGCGGCAGCATTCCCTCGCGATACTGGATCACTTGTTGCCCGGCTGTGACCTCAACGCGCTCGGGACGGATTTCTTCCAGTCGTGCCACCTCCACCAGGGGTACGGCCAACAGGGCCCCACCGCGAGCATGGAACTGCAACAGGCCTTGCCGCTGGTCGAGCGCCGTCTCAGCCTGCGCACGCTTTGTCATCCCACCACTCAGGGCAGAGGTCAAACCAGCGGCCTGGGCGAGGCCCGCGACATCCAGAATCAACGCTACGCGGCCATCCCCCATGATGGTGGAACCCGCGAACACACAGATGTTCCTGATCTCCTGGCCGAGTGGCTTGACTACAATTTCCTGGGTATCGCTTACCTGGTCCACGACCAGGCCAAATGGGCGTTCGTCGGCCTGCAACACAACGATGATGGACGCGTTGGCGGCACTTTCGATCGCCGGGAGGCATAGCATTTTGTCCAGGTATAGCAGCGGCAGCAGATCCCCGCGCAACCGGTATACCGGCACGCTGTGAATGTGTTCGACCTCGGTCGACAACTCCTCGGCTTCCAGGCGAACCAGTTCGAGGACGTTAACCTGCGGGATCGCGTAACGCTCCCGCCCGCTTGACACCATCAGCGCGGGCACGATCGCCAGGGTCAGCGGAATGCGTATCTTGATCGACGTGCCTTCACCTGGCTTGCTGTCAATCTCGATGCTGCCGCCGATGTTCTCGATGTTGGTCTTGACGACATCCATGCCAACGCCGCGGCCTGACACGTTCGACACCGCATCGACGGTCGAGAATCCAGGCAGAAACACCAGCGCCTGCACTTCCTCCTCGGACATGACCGCGGCGCGTTCGGGCGTGATAAGTCCTCGCTCCAAGGCCCGTGTCTTGACTTTTTCGGTGTGTATCCCACCGCCATCATCGACGACCTCCAGCACCACCTTGCCGCCTGCGTGGTAAGCGCGCAGGGTCAACGTGCCAACGGCCGGTTTGCCGGCCGCGACGCGCTTTTCAGCTGTTTCAATTCCGTGGTCGACAGAATTACGCACGATGTGCGTCAGGGGATCCCTGATCGCTTCCAGAATGGTGCGGTCGAGTTCGGTCTCGGCCCCCTCGGTTTGCAGACGAACCTGTTTGCCGCAGGTGACCGACAGATCCCGCACCACGCGCGGGAACTTGGCCCATGCGTTACCGATCGGCTGCATGCGGGTTTTCATGACCCCCTCCTGCAGCTCGGAGGTGATCAGATCAAGCCGTTGCGAGGCGGTCTGAATGCCCGAGTCGCCGCGCACGACCGGATGTTGCAATATCTGGTTGCGGGCGAGCACCAGCTCGCCGACCAAGGTCATCAACGTGTCCAACAGGCGGACGTCAACCCGCACGTTGGCCTCCGCCACAGTGTTGGTACGCCCGGCTTCCGGTTTAGCCGCCTCAGCGGCCTGGTCTACCGGCGATGCCGGCATCGTGTCTGTGTCCGCGGGCGCAGGTGTCTGACCGGCGGACTTGGGCTCAGCGGGCTCGACTTGCTGGTCGGGCGGCGGTGGTTCCTGGGCGACAGCGATCGGCGGTATTTCAACGGCACTGCTGTGTGAGCTGGTGACCGGATCGGCCGCGGGCGGCGAATCGCTCGTCTCATCATCGGTCAGAGCCGCCAGGCGGCCTATCAATGCGCTGCAATCGATGTCGCCTTCGGTGCCGGTGGCTTCGATGTTGACCAGCATGTTCCGGATGATGTCCACCATCTCCAGTAATACGGTCGCCCGCTCCGGGGTATAGGCGAGTTCGCCCTCACGCAGACGGCTGAGCAGGTTCTCACCAGTGTGAGCGAGGCGCTCCAGAGTGCCCAGGGCAAGAAAACCCGCCATGCCCTTGAAACTGTGTATGGCACGGAAAATCCGGCCGAGGCGCTCACGCGAACCCGGGTCACTCTCCATCGCCACCAGGTCCTGATCCAGGTGGTCGAGGTTCTCCCGGCTCTCGACCAGGAATTCGCCGATTATCTCGTCTTGTTCGTCCATGCTCGAGCCCATGTGCTGTTTCCAGGTGAGCCCATGCATTGCCCCAACCCACCTGTCGCCGTGATCGTATATCCGCGTTCGCAGGGCAAAGCTTTAGCCACAGGAGTCCCGATCGGCGCGTGCGATACTGCATGCCTCATTCACTGGCCAACCTGGCTGCCATGGACACCTACCAGGAACTGATACGCACCCTTGCATTGACGCTGGGCGTTGGTTGGGCCAGCGGTATCAATCTGTATGCCGCGTTGCTGGTCCTGGGCCTGGCTGGGGCCAGCGGCGATCTGGCTCTGCCACCCGCGCTGGAGGTCTTGACCAACCCGCTGGTGATCGGCGCCGCCGGTCTGATGTACGCGGTTGAGTTTTTTGCCGACAAGACTCCAGGCGTCGATAGCGGTTGGGACGCGATACACACTTTCATCCGCATTCCGGCCGGCGCGCTGTTGGCGGCCGGCGCGGTCGGCGAGGTCACGCCGGCATTGCAGGTCGCCGCGGGCATTCTGGGTGGCGGACTCGCCACGACCCTGCACGTCACCAAGGCCGGCGGCCGGTTGCTGATCAATACCTCACCGGAGCCGTTCTCGAACTGGAGCGCGTCGATTGCCGAAGACGCCCTGGTGTTCGGTGGCCTGTGGGCCGCGCTGAACCACCCTGGACTGTTTCTGACCTTGCTGCTGGTGTTCCTGCTGCTGCTGGCCTGGCTGCTGCCAAAGGTATTCAGGGCGCTGCGCAAGGTCGGCACTGGCCTTCTTGGCCTGTTTGGTCGTCGCAAGCCTGCCCCCGCCGTGCCAGCGAGCGGACCTCAATAATCAAACGGAATCCGGAGAAGTTGCGTGGACTTTGAACTCACGGCCGAGCAACAGGCCATCTGCGAGCAGATCACCCGGGTATGCGCGCCGTTTGACGACCGCTACTGGTTCGATCGCGACCACGATGGCCAGTTTCCGTTCGATTTCGTCAAAGCCATGGCCGATGGTGGTTGGCTGGGCATTGCCATGCCCGAGACCTACGGTGGCGCGGGTCTGGGTATCACCGAAGCCGCATTGATGATGCAGACCATCGCCGAGTCAGGCGCCTGCCTGTCCGGCTGCTCGGCGATTCACCTGAATCTGTTTGGCCCGAACGTGGTGGTGAAATTCGGCACCGAGGATCAGCGCCAGCGCTTTCTGCCGCCGTTGATCCGCGGCGAGCAACGCGCCTGTTTTGCCGTTACCGAGCCCAACACCGGCCTCGATACGACACACCTGAAGACCTTTGCCCGACGTGAGGGTGATAAATACATCGTGCATGGTCAGAAGGTGTGGACCAGCAACGCTCAGCATGCCCACAAGATGCTGTTGATCGCCCGCACCACGCCGCTGGAGGAAACCTCCCGGCCCATTGACGGCTTGACCTTGTTCTACTGCGACCTCGACCGGGAACGGATCGAGGTACGCGAGATCGAGAAAATGGGCCGCAAGTGCGTCGACTCCAACCAGGTGTTCATTGACGGCCTGGAAATTCCGGTCGCTGACCGCATCGGCGAGGAAGGCCACGGCTTTCGCTATCTGCTGCACGGCCTGAACCCGGAGCGCATGCTGATTGCCGCCGAGGCGGTCGGTATCGGCCGCGCCGCATTGCGCAAGGCTACCGAATACGCCAAGGAGCGGGTCGTGTTCGGGCGCCCGATCGGTCAAAACCAGGGAATTCAGCATCCCCTGGCCGAGTGCTGGGCCGAGCTTGAAGCCGCCAATCTGGTGACCCTGAAGGCAGCGAATCGCTACGATCAGGGCCTCGATTGCGGAGCCCACGCCAACGCCGCCAAATACCTGGCCGGCGAAGCCGGTTTCAAGGCCTGCACCCAGGCCGTGATGACCCACGGCGGTTTTGGCTACGCCAAGGAGTATCACGTCGAGCGCTATTTGCGCGAAGTGATGATTACCCGCCTGGCGCCGGTCAGCCCGCAGCTGGTGTTGTGCTACATCGCCGAGCGCGTGCTCGGTTTGCCGAAGTCGTACTGATGTTCGCGCCGCTGGCCGGGGTGCGGGTTCTGGAACTCGCACCGTTTTTGCCCGGTCCGTTCGCTGGCGCCCAGTTGTTGGCGCTGGGCGCCGAAGTGGTCAAGCTGGAACCACCGGGCGGTGATCCGGGCCGCCACCTGCCGGACGGACTGTTCGCCATGAACAACCGCGGCAAGAAAAGTCTGTGCCTTGACCTTAAGGCACCCGGTGCCACACAGCTGGTGCAGCGTCTGGTGGCAGGCTTCGACGTGGTACTGGAAGGCTTTCGCCCCGGAGTGGCAAAGCGCCTGTCCGTGGATTACGACAGCCTGTGCCAAGCGCGACCGGACATCATCTATTGCTCCCTGTCAGGCTTTGGTCAGGAAGGCCCACGGGCGCAGCTGCCGGGGCACGACCTGACCTACCTGGCAGCCGGTGGCGCACTGGCCCGTGCCGGGCACTGGCAGGGACCGCCACGGCGCCTGGGTGTGCCAGTGGCGGACACCGCGGGCGGTCTGTTCGCCGCGCTTGCCGTGGTCTCGGCGCTCCTGCGTCGCCAAACCAGTGGGGCCGGCGCTTATCTGGACGCCTCACTCACCGATGCCGCCCTGAGTCTGGCCGCCTGCCGCGGCCTTGCCGCGCCGGAATCCCGCCAGCATCTGCATCCGGCCAATGATCTGTTTCACTGCCGCGATGGCGGCGTTGTCGCCGTCGGGCTGCTGGAGGATCATTTTTTTGACGCTTTTGTCGCCGCTCTTGGCGCGGACGGGACCGCTCTGAGGCATCCGGATTTTGCCAACATGGCAAGCCGGCAACGTAATGGCGATGCGCTGCACAGCCTGCTTGATCGGCTCATGGCGACACGCGACGCGGCCGAATGGGAGGCGCTGGCTGCTGCCCATAAGCTACCTCTGGCAAAAGTACTGAACGTGAGCGAGGCACTCGCAGTTCAGGACCCGGGCCTGCCGGCGCCGGCGTTTCCGGTACGCGTCGACCACCAGCGTCTGTCGCCCCCCCTGCAATCGGCTCCGGTACTTGGCGCCGACAGCGCCCGGATCCTTTCCGGCCTTGGCCTCGATCAGTCGACCCTCATGGCCCTGCGTCAGGCCGGAGTTGTGCCAGACACCTGATATATCGCAATAAGCGCCGCGCGATGCGGCGTCCCGCGCTCCACTTGTCGGAATCCTTTTAAGGAAGCGCCGAGAACTCCAGGATGGATTTATTCAGCGCTTCCCTAAAGGAAACCCGGGGCAGACCGATAGCCTCCTTTGATTTCCACAGTCCCCTGGAGCGGATCGTCATGACAATGAACACAATGCGCAAGCTGGCCATTCTGGGCCTGGCTGTGACCGGTGCTGCCCACGCCGGCAGCACCATGGATGCCGCTATCGGCGGTGGCCTGGGCGGCGCCGCCGGCGCGGCCATCGGCAACGAAGTCGGTGGACGCCAGGGCGCCATCATCGGCGGCGCGGTGGGTGCGGCGGCCGGTACCGCCATAACCACCGATGACGGCCATGACTATGATCGGCACCGCTACGTGGAGTACCCGTTGCACGAAAGCCACCGTTATCGCGGTGGTCATTTCTGCCCACCGGGCCAGGCCAAGAAAGGCAACTGCTGAGTTCCAACGCTGACGACGGCATTCGCGTGCCGTCGTCAGCGGATCCTGGCTCAGGCGATCCCGAGTTCCCTCAGCTTGCCCACCAGCCATTCCCGTCGCTGTTGCGGCACTTCGGCGACCGGCCCTAGTACGTGACCGCCTTTCAGGCCGATAGCGTCATACCACGGCTTCAGAATGGTGAAGGCACTGGCGTAGGTGCCGGTACGCATCAGTTCCCATACCGTCATGTCCTCGATGAAGGCCGAGGCCGGGCGCAGGGACAGCCATTTGCTCTGCGCCGCATCCCAGTCGCCCGCCTTGGCGTCGGCCATGTAGGCCCGGATTAACGGACGCAACTTGCCAAATACGGTGTAGTGATAAGCCGCCCACTGCACGAACCAGTAATCCATGCGCAGGTCGTCCAGAAAGTACTGCTCCATCGGCTCCGACACGAAAAAGTCGTCGGGCAGTTCGCGCCGAAGCTTGTAGGTGTCCGAGCGCCGCAAGGAGCCTTGCTTGACCCCGATGATGGTGGGCAGTTCGGTCAGGCGTTGCATCAGTTCCAGACTCAGCACGGTGCCGGACACCGGCGTGCGGTACAGCACCACCGCCATGTCGGTGCGGTCGGTGATGTATTTGTAGAATGAATAAATCTCGTCGTCGCTCTTGAGCTGAACGGACGGATTCATTACCTCGGCAACGCTGTAGCCAAGTTTGCGGGTGAACTCGATTTTCTCGACCGCCTGGCGGGCGCTGGGGTCCAGGATGATGGTGGCCAGTTGCATGCGTCCGGCATTGGCGTCGGCCACCAATTCATGAAAATGCATCCACTCGCCGAGGGTCAGATTCCAGGCCTCACCGATGAAGCCACCAACGGCGATGCCCTCCATGCCCATAGCCACAAAGGCGTCGATGTTATGGCGCAGGGCTGGTGCATCCACCTCGCCATCATGGGTAAACGGCGTCAATGGCGCGTCATAGAATCCATGCAGTGTGGCTCTAGCCCAACGTCTGGCTTCATTACGGGTGTACTCCATGGTTTTCTCCTCGAATAAAGCTGATGTTACGTGCCTACGGACGGCATCATAAACGCCACGGTTTTTACTTACGTGAGTTTCAGGTATCACTCATGCCGCGTTTCTTGATCTGGGGCGCACTGCTCGGACTGCCGCTCCTTGAGCTTTACGTTCTACTGGAGGTCGGCAGCCGGATCGGCGCGTTGCCGACGCTGCTGTTGCTGATCGCGGCTGCTTTTTTCGGCACGGCGCTGATGCGCCGGGCGGGCCTGACTGGCCTACTGCGCGTGCGGGCGGCGCTTGAGGCCGGGGAGCTACCCGCCCGACCGCTACTTGAGGCAACGCTGACCCTGATTGCCGGCGGACTTTTTGTGGTGCCCGGTTTTCTGACCGACATCTTTGGGCTGTTTCTATTACTGCCGCTGTTGAGGCGCCGGCTGGCGGCATATCTCATCGACCGACAACCGCCGAAAGCCGGCGCTAGCGGCCGTGTAATCGAAGGCGAATACCGCCGCGACGACCACAATTCCTAGCAGCCTGCGCGGTAGATCAGCCCCCAGGCCCGACAGGCCGCTAGCCGGGCAAT
Organism: uncultured Gammaproteobacteria bacterium; assembly: GCA_964653545.1. Lineage (GTDB taxonomy): Bacteria > Pseudomonadota > Gammaproteobacteria > Immundisolibacterales > Immundisolibacteraceae > Immundisolibacter. The sequence continues at coordinate 8,245 of CAZZHF010000074.1, forward strand.
TGCTTATCAGGCCAACAAAGAGGCCAGAGCAGCCGGCAACCCGCCTGGCGCTGCCAGCCGAAAGCGCGCACTGGTCGGCCTCGCGTCGGTGCCGATCACTACGCCGTAACCCCCGGCACGGCGCGCGGCGCGAAAAGCCGGCTCGTCGGCCAGATCATCGCCGAAGTAAATCGGCTTGCACGGACCAAACAGGCTTTGCATACGTGCCAGCAGCCAGTCGACGGCGGAGCCTTTGTGCCAGTCGAAAGTGGGATGGACTTCGAGCACTTGCTGCCCGCTTTCGAGCAGTAGCCGGTCGAAGGCCGCCAGCCGACTCACCACCGCGCGACGCAGCGCCACTCTCGCGGCCATGGCAAGTCCCCGATAGTGGACCGTCAGGGTCAGACATTTGTGTTCGACCACGCAGCCGGGGTGCTCCTGGGCCAGCGGCGCCAGCACGGCATGGGCCGCGTCCAGGATCGGCCTCCAGTCAACGGCAAGCATGTGTCGTTCCGGAGCGTAATCCGGACCGTGCAGATCCAGTCCGTGGTTGCCGGCCAGATACAGGCCTGGCAGTTGCAGGCGGCGCGAAAGATCGGCGACCGTTCGGCCACTGACCACCGCGAGCGGATAGCGGGCGGAAAGTCGGGCAAGCGTGTCGCGCATCGGCTCTGGTAACTGCCCTTCAGTCGGATGCTCCGGAACCGGCGCGAGCGTGCCGTCATAATCGAAAAACAAGGCCAGATCGGCGCCGACCAGCCCAGCCAGGTCCGGCCCCAGTGACGGAAGACTGCTGAACTTGCTCGCGTATGCCCGAAGCAGGTCGCCACCGGCAATCTGCGACGGCGCCTGCAACACCAGTTCCGCGCCGGCCGCGAGCTGGGCCGTAGCATGGCTGCCACTACCCAAGCCTGCCACCAGGCCGGCCCCGGCGTGCAGGCCAACCCGTACCGATTCCGCGTCGGTAGCGAGGATCACCACCTGTTCGGGTGCGCCGTGAAAGGGTCGCGGCAGCGTATCTCCGATCTGTCCGGACAGGGCCAGTACGGCCGGCACACCCACGGCCTCCAGCGTCGGAAGAATGCGTCCCAGCCCTGGTCGTGGCCGCTGGCTGAGCACCATCACAGCGCGCGGCAGCAGTACGTCGGATGCTGATTGCGTAGCGGGCCAGCGCATGGAATGACAGCCTGTAGTCAGTGCCCCGGGCAGGCGGGAGTATCGAGCCACCGATACGCGGTCGGCAAACGGGCGGCTCGTGCTCGCCGCGGAGCTGACGGTTCAGTCAGCGCATGACGGTTCGCCCCAGACTCCCGGCAACTCGACCAGGCGCTCCAGCACGGCAAGGGCACCGAGGTCGAGAAAATCACACTCGCTGTCATAGCCATGTCGGATGGCGACTGTGGCAACGCCAGCAGCCTGACCGGCCGCCATGTCGATCCTGGAATCACCCACCAGAAGGCTGCGTTCCGCAGGCGTGCCAAGCTGCGCCAGCGCGGTCAGCACCGGCAGTGGGTCGGGCTTGAGTTGTGGCGTGCTGTCGCCACCGACCACGCTCGCGAAGTAGCGACCCAGGCCAAGCAAATCCAGCAGCGGCAGCGTAAAACGGTGGGGCTTGTTGGTTACGCAGCCCAGGCGCATGCCGCCGGCTGCCAGTGCGGTGACCGTCGCGAGTGCACCCGGGTACAGACGACTGCTTCGACACGGCTCGGCGGCGTAGTGCGCATTGAAGGTGGCCATGGCTGTGCGGTGGGTCGCGTGCGGTGCCACCCCGTGCAGCTGGCCGGTGAGTGCACGGTGCAGCAGGCGCTTGGCGCCGTTGCCCACCCAGGTTCGAACCTCGTGTTCGTGCACTGGCGGCTGATCTACCGAGTTAAGGGCCGCGTTCACGCAACGGGTAAGGTCCGGGACGCTATCGACCAGGGTGCCGTCAAGATCGAACAGGACCGCTTGCGGTACGGCCAACCGTGGTTCGGCCGCGAGCACGCGGGCTTCCCGTATCCCGGGAAGTCTCATGGCTGGAGAGCTCGCAGGCGCCGGCGGTTGAGGGCCAGCCATTGCAGAGCAATGATCGCCGGGCTGTTCTGGATGCGACCGCTGTACAGCCAATCCAGTGCCCGGTCCAGGGGCACACGATGCACGCGGATGTCCTCATCCTCCTCGGCCACGCCATGGATACCGCCAGTCCCGGTCAGGTCCGTAACGGCACAAAACAGGGTCAGGTGCTCACTGACCGCGCCGGGACTCATGTAATAGTCGGCAATGCGGACCAACTGCGGTCCGAGCACGCAGCCGGCCTCTTCCAGCGCCTCACGGCGGGCTACCTGCGGCGGCAGTTCGTCGTCGTGGATGATTCCGGCAACGATTTCGATCTGCCACGGCGAGCCGCCGTGGGCATACGGACCGATGCGAAATTGCTCGATCAACAGCACGTTGTCGTGCTCGGGGTCGTAGGGCAGCACCGCCGCGGCGTGGCCGCGTTCGAACACCTCGCGCTGCATTGGCCGGCTCCAGCACCCGTTGAACAGGCGGTGCCGCAGGCGGTAACGGTCAACCCGGAAGTAGCCCTGATATACGGTGTCCCGGGCCAGCACTTCGATGTCCCGGTCGCGGTCGAACGCCACGCCATTGGCGGTGTCGGAAACCTCGGGCGGTGTCGGCTTGGACATCCACGGAACCTTCGGCGGAGCAGTCCATCGTACCAGTGATCGGGGCATTTGCCGGCAGGGCAAAAACACGGTACCAAGTACAGGCGCACGGAGGCGCATCCGGACCCATCAACTTGCGCCGCCGGTTCGGGTCAAACATTTAGAACACCCGGCCGGAATACCGAGCTGGGAAC
>CAZZHF010000075.1:0-10937 GCA_964653545.1 uncultured Gammaproteobacteria bacterium
TCCGGGATGGGTTATTCAGCGCTTCCTTAAGGCTTGGGGTACGAGTGTTCGATATCGGATTCAGCGAATTGCTGCTGGTCGGCGTCGTCGGCCTGCTGGTGCTCGGGCCGGAGCGGCTACCGCAGGCAGCGCGCAGTGCCGGGCTGTGGCTTGGGCGGTTTCGCGCCACTGTTCAGCGCTTTACGGCTGACATCGACCGCGAGCTGAAGGCCGAGGAATTGCGCCAGACGCTACGCGAGGAGGCCAGCCGCCTGACCGAGCCGCTACAGGATCTGCAACAAGACGTGTCGGCGGCCGGTGCTGACCTGGGCGCAGCGATCAAGCCACCGCCCGTGGCGCCAGCCGACGTGGGCAAGACATCCGTCGATGGTAACTGACGCAACGCCGCAGCAACCTCTGATGGCGCATCTGCTGGAATTGCGCACGCGCCTGTTGCGGGCCGTGGCGGCGGTTCTGGTGGTAATGCTGGCGCTGCTGCCGTTTGCGAAGCCGCTGTACTCCACGCTGGCGCGACCCCTGATGGAGCGTTTGCCGGAGGGCGCCTCGATGATTGCCACCGGGGTCGCGGCGCCGTTTCTGGCGCCGTTCAAATTCGCCATGATGCTGGCAGTATTTTTGGCGATGCCATTCGTGGTCTACCAGGCCTGGGCATTCGCCGCGCCCGGGCTTTATCGGCGCGAACAGGCATTGGCCGTGCCGATATTGGTGAGCAGCGTGGTGTTGTTTTACCTGGGTATGGTCTTTGCCTATTTCGCAATCTTTCCGATCGTTTTCGGTTTCTTTGCCAGCGCCGCGCCGGCCGGCGTGCTGGTGATGACCGACGTGACCAGCTATCTCGATTTTGTCCTGACGCTGTTCTTCGCGTTTGGCCTGGCGTTCGAAGTACCGGTGGTAGTGGTTCTGCTGGTGCTGCTTGGTTTTGTCAGCACCGTCAGCCTGCGCCGGGCGCGCCCGTATGTGATTGTCGGTGCCTTTGTGGTCGGAATGTTGTTGACGCCGCCGGATGTGTTCTCGCAAACCATTCTGGCGGTGCCCGTCTGGGTCCTGTTTGAACTGGGACTGCTCGTGGCCCGCGTGCTCGAGAAAAACGCCGTGCGGGGTGAAAGCGTAAAGGTGGAGTGAGCGAATCCGTGGCGGCGGCGGACCGGTCTGGCTCGGTATTTGCGAATTAATTGACGTTTCCGGCCTCGTTTAGCATGAATTAAGCCGGTATCATGCCGGTCGCCGCGGCTAACGTTCATTAAGGTACTCAGACACCATGCCTCGCACAGCCAACCCCGGTAAGCTCCAGCGTCGTTTGAGCAAAGAAGACATCCTGGAGAAAACCGCACCCCTGTTCGCGGAAGGTGGCTATGCAGCGACCTCCATGCGCGACTTGGCCAAGGCCTGTGGCATTACGCCAGCGGCGCTTTACCACCATTTCGAAGACAAGGATCAGTTGTACCTTGAGGCGCTTGAGCACATATTCCGGCGCCGGATAGGTCGTATGAGTGACGCGCTCAAAGATCTGACAACCTTCGAGGACAAGGTGCGTCGTGTGGTGGAGGTGTTGGTCGACGCCATCCACGGCGATGAGCTGTTTCTGACCTTGTTGAGGCGCGAACTGCTGGTGCGGGACGAAAAGCGGCTTGAATACCTGGCAACCCGGGTGTTTTCTGAACCGTTTCGGGAAATCATGCGTGTCGGACGCGACCTGCCGCCGGGGAACTACAGGCCGTCGTTTCTGGCTACTTCCGCGCTGGCGCTGACGATTGGGCACTACACCCTGGAGCCGGTGCGCCGCTATTTGATGCCTTCGGATACCCCACAGGATCTGCGTCAGACCATCATTGATCACGTCACTGATCTCGCCCTGCACGGTATGCGCCAGGATCCCAGGTAATGCTCTCTACAAAGCTTGGCTGGCCAGGGACAGGCCAGCGGCTGCTGGTTTTGCTGTTCCCCCTGATTTTGACCGCCTGCGGTGATTCAACGCAGCAGGCGGAGCCTCGTGTTCGCGATGATCTGGAACTTGCCGTCGCCAGCATCAGCACCGTGCCGCGTTACTACACGGCTCCCGGCAGCGTGATCGCGGATGAGCGGGTGCAGCTGTCGTCTCGTATCAGCGGTTTCATACGCAAGCTGGCGGTGCGCGAAGGCGACCCGGTACGCGATGGTCAGGTGCTGGTCGAAATCGATCCGGCGGACGTGGAGGGCGCGGTGCGGCAAGCCAGCGCCGCGCGCGCCTCGGCAAATGCAGATTTGGCGGACGCGCGGGTGGATGTCGATAAATTTATCGCTCTTACCAAAACCGGCGCGGTTCCGATGGATACCTTGCGCAAGGCCGAGGTGCGCAGGCAGGTGGCGCAGGCACGCCTGGCCGAGGCGCAGGCCGCGTTGGAGACTGCCCGGGCCCAGCGCGCCTACACCAGCATCACCAGCCCGGTGGATGGAGTGGTGGTCGGGCGTTTGCGTGAGGCGGGCGACTTGGCCACGCCCGGGGTTCCGATCCTTGAAATCGAGGCCAGACATACGCTGGTGTTCCAGACCTACGTTGCCGAGAGCCGGGTGATGCAACTTGATCCGGCGGCGCCGGTGCTGGTGTCGCTGGACGCCGTGCCGGGGTCGCACAGCGGACGCGTGCTGCGGGTAGTGCCATCGGCTGACCCGGTGACTCGGCGCTACGAGGTCAAGGTCAGTCTGCCTTCCGCGCTTGGCCTGTTGCCCGGCATGTTCGGGCGGGCGCAGTTTCGGGTCGATGAGGATCAGGCGCTGACAGTACCGCGCTCCGCACTGGTCGAGCGCAGCGGCCTGAGTGGTGTTTTTCGCGTTTCGGACGACGGCCAGATCGGATTTCGCTGGCTGCGTATGCGCCGCGAGTTTGATGATCGGCTTGAAGTGACGGCGGGGCTTGTCGCCGGTGATCAGGTGGTGGTCAACCCGCCGGCCGATTTGCGCGACGGGGAGCGTCTTGAACTGAGCGCGCCTGCCGGACAATGAGTGATTCGCGCTTCAACGCCGCGGGGCGCCTGGCCGATTTTTTTGTCGATTCCAAACTGACGCCACTAGTCATTCTGGGTGTGGCGCTGTTCGGCACCATGGCTTTGCTGCTGACTCCGCGGGAGGAAAATCCGCAAATCGTGGTGCCGGCGGCACAGGTCAGCGTGACGCTGCCGGGTGCCAGTGCGCAGGAAGTGGAAAACCTGCTGCTGACGCCGCTCGAAGCCGCCCTGTCGGGGATGCCCGACGTCGAGCACACCTATGGCACGGCCAGCAATTCGCTGGCCTCGGTACAGGTGGAGTTTGACGTTGGCATATCCAAGGAAGCGGCGCTGGTACGCGTGTACGACAAGGTCGAGCAACTCCGCCCGCATCTGCCGGCGCAGGCCGGTGCACCGACCGTTATGCCAATCGACGCCGACGACGTGCCGGTGGTTACCATCACCCTGGCGTCGACCGACTATGACGATTACGCCCTGAAGCGTATTGCCGACCGCATGGCCGAGCGACTGCGCAGTGTGCGCGGCGTATCAATCGTGCAGGTGTATGGCGGCCGCGACCGCGAGTTGCGGGTCGAGATCGAGCCTGAGCGAATGCAGGCCTTCGGCGTCACCCTGGACCAGGGTCTGGCACGCCTCGCGGCCTCGAACTTCGCCGGCCCGGTCGGGGATATCACCCTGCAGGGCCAGCGGGCGGGCGTTTACCTGGACAGCCAACTCGGCTCGCTTGAGGACTTGCAGCGCCTGGTGGTCGGCGAGAGTGATGGCCGGCTGATTTATCTCGAGGACGTGGCACAGACTGTGGACGGTCCACCGCAAGACCGCCGGAGCATGGCCCGTCTGGCGCTCGGGCCAGCCGATCCGCGGTTTTCTGCCCTCGGCGGGGATCAGATGCCAGCGGTCACCATCGCTGTGGCCAAGAAGGCGGGTGAGAACGCCGTGCGTATCGGCCACGAGGTACAGCGGCGGGTCAAGCGCATGCAGAGCGAGTTCGTGCCTGCTGGGATACAGGTACTCACCACACGCAATGATGGCGACAAGGCGGACGACGCGGTCAATACGCTGGTCGAACACCTTGGCATTGCCATCCTGGCGGTGGTCGGCACCTTGCTACTGACCCTTGGCTGGCGCGAGGGCCTGATGGTAATGCTGGTGGTACCGCTGGTGATGCTCACGGTGATCATGGCCGATGGTTTCGCCGGTGTGACCATCAACCGCGTGGCACTTTTCGCGTTGATTCTGGCCCTGGGCTCATTAGTCGATGACGCGATCGTTGTGGTGGAGAACATCCATCGCCATTACACCGACAACCCCGGCGGTGACCGACGCGCGATGGCGGTGCAGGCAGTGGCCGAAATCGGTAACGCGACCAATTTCGCCACCTTTTCGATGATGGCGGTGTTCGCGGCGATGATCGTCGTCAGTGGTATGCCGGGGGAGTTTTTCTTCCCCATCGTGGTCAATTTGCCGACCGCCATGTTCACCTCCCTGGTGTTTGCCTATGTAGTGACCCCGTGGGCGGCACGCCGCTGGCTGCGGCCCAAGCCGCTGCTGGCAGATTTCTCGACGCAAAGCGCGCAGGCGTACGGCGTTTACGACCGCATTCTGTGCCTGCTCCTGGACCGGCCCTCGCTACGTCGCGGCTTGTACATCGCCATGGCTGCCTTGATTGGCCTGACTTCCCTGATGCCCGCCTGGCAGTACCTGCGCCCCTCGGGGCCGGTGGGCGAGAAGTCGTTCCTGGGTTTGCTGATGACTTTTTTGCCCAAGGACGACATCAACACCTTCAATATCTTCATCGATCTGCCGGAGAACGCCAGCGTGGAGCAGACGGACGCGCTGGTGCGCGATGTCGGCCGCGAATTGCGGGCCACGCCTGAAGTAACCAACTATCTGGTCGCGCTGGCTCAGCCCGGGGTAACCGATCTTTCGAATCTGTTGCGCGGCAGCCTGAACCGCCGCGGCTACCACCAGGCCGAGGTACGGGTAAACCTGATCCATCGCGGCCAGCGGGCGCGTACCTCTATGCAGGTTGTGGCCGATCTTCGGCCGCGTCTGCATGCGGTCAGCCGAAGCTATCCAGGCAGTGTGATCCGCACCTTCGACGACCCACCGGGGCCGCCCAGCCGGGCCAAGTTGCTGGCCGAGGTATACGGCACCGATCCGGACGATATGCGCCGCGTTGCGGCCGATGTGCGGGCTCAGTTCGAGGCAACCCCGGGGGTGGCCGAGGTCTTCGATTCGGTTGCCAAGCCGGTGCGCCGCCATCGGGTCGTGGTGGACGAGGAAAAGGCGGCGTTGTCTGGTGTTTCCCCACGGCAGCTTGCCGACGTGCTGCAGGTGCTGTTCGAGGGCGTTTCGGTCGGTCGCGTGCATCTACCGGACGAGCGCAACGTGGTGCCGATCCGCATCCAGGTGCCACGGCGTGACGAGCTGCGTCCTCAGGATCTTGATCGCATTCAGGTCAGCAACGCCGCCGGCCGGATCGTGCCGGTGTCGGAATTGGTGCGCGTGGTGCCTGACTACGAGGACGTGCCGATCCTGCACAAGGACAACGAGCGGGTGATCTTCGTCGGTAGCGAGTATTTGACCGGTGCCGGCCTCTATGCCGTGCTGGATCTGAACCAACGCCTGGAAAGCGTCAAGGATGGCGCGGGTCGCCCGCTGCGGGTGGGTAACCTGGGTTTGTACGACGAACCACCCGACACCATCGCCGGCACTAATATGCTGTGGGAAGGCGAAACCCGGATGATGCTGGACGCCTACCGCGACATGACCTACGCGTTGTTGCTGGCGATCTCGGTGGTGTACCTGATGCTTGTCGCCTACTACCGCTCGTTCGCGATCCCGCTGGTGGCATTGGCGGCGTTACCGCTGGCGTTTATCGGCGTGTTCCCCGGCCATCTGCTCATGGGTGCCGAGTTCTCCGGTGCATCGATGGTCGGTATCATCGCCCTGGTCGGTATGGTGGTCCGGGCGTCGCTGCTGATTATCGAGTTCGGGCGCGAGGCCGAGGCGCAGGGCATGAACCTGCGCGAGGCCATGCGCACTGCCTGCGCGCTGCGCCTGCGCCCGATTGTGCTGACCTCGCTCACCAACATGCTGGGCGCCACGGTCATGTTGGTGGATCCGGTGTTCCGGGGTTTGGCCATCAGCGTAATTTTCGGCACGGCGTTGTCGACCGGGCTGACCATGATCGTGGTGCCGGCCTTGTATTACGCCTATCGCCAGCGTCTGCTCAGCAGGGCGGCAGCGGCCTGACCAAGGCCGGCCCGCTCAGGCGGGCAGCAGGGCCTCCACCATGAGCTGCAATTGCCGTTCGCCGCGAAAGGTATTGACCTGCGGCCGATAGGCAATGTGCAGCCGTTCCCCCAAGTGTTCGTATAGGGTTGCCGCGCGCCAGGCGATGGCGCCGACGCGCTCGCCGCCGGCCTCGTGCGACAGCAGCAGGCGCAGATGGTCGCCGCCCACCACGCGCGCCTCGTGAAGTTGAAATTCGTCATCGAACAGCGGCGGCGCGAAGCCTTGGCCCCAGGGTCCAGCCGTGTGCAGGCGTTGCGCGAGGTCCAGCGTCAGTAGTGCCGGGTCCAGCGAGCCATCGCTGAGTAACGCATCGGTCGGCAAGACACCGCCGGTTTGCTCCAGCACCGCGTGGCCGAGCGCCGCCGCGAACGCGCCCAGATGTTCATGCGCCAGAGTCAGGCCGGCGGCCATGGCATGGCCGCCGAACTTTTCGATCATGCCCGGATGGTGGCTTGCGACCGCGGCCAGCGCGTCGCGGATATGCACTCCGGACAGCGAGCGCGCCGAACCGCGCCACACACCGTCGGCCGCTGGCGCAAATGCCACCGCCGGCCGCGCGTAGCGCTCGCGCAGTCGCCCGGCGATGATTCCCACCACGCCGCTGTGCCAGGCCGGGTGGTGCAGGCACAGCACCGGTGGCAAAGGCGCGCTGAGTGCCTCCATATGTGCCGTTGCCTCGGCCTGCATTTGCGCCTCGACCGCGCGTCGCTGGCGGTTGAAGGTGTCCAGTTGAGCCGCCATCTGGGTCGCCGTGGCCGGGTCGTCAGTCAGCAGGCATTCGATGCCAAAACTCATGTCGTCCATACGCCCGGCGGCGTTCAGCCGCGGACCGGCACGAAACGCCAGCTCGGTCGCGGTTATCGGCTCGCCCGTCGTATCGAGGCCCAGCAGCGCACGCAGGCCGGGCTGCCCGCCGCCAGCATTCAATCGTGCCAGGCCATGTGCGACCAGCACGCGATTGTTGTAGTCGAGCGGAACCACGTCCGCGACCGTGCCGAGCGCCACCAGGTCCAGCAGTCGGGCGAGCTTAGGCTCGGCCCGCCCGGCTCCGAACCAACCGTCGGCACGCAGCCGCGCACGCAGCGCCAGCAGAAAGTAAAACATCACGCCCACGCCCGCCAGGTGCTTGCTCGGAAACGGGTCACCCGACAGGCGCGGATTGACGATTGCATTGGCGTCCGGCAACTCCTGGCCGGGCAGGTGATGGTCCGTCACAACAACCGCGATGCCGCTTTTACGCAGCTGCGCGATGCCATCGAGACTGGCGATGCCGTTGTCCACGGTGATGACCAGGTCCGGCCGAGAGGCGATGGCGGCGTGCGCGACCTCGATGGACAGCCCATAGCCGCTTGTGAATCGGCTGGGCACCAGATAATCCACCGTGCCAGCGCCTAGGGCCCGCAGGCCGCGTACCGCCACGGCGCATCCGGTAGCGCCGTCGGCGTCATAGTCCGCCACCACCAGTAATCGCCCACCGCCGGTGAGCACGCGCGCAGTGAGCGCGGTAGCGGTGTGCATGCCGCTGAGGGTGTCTGGTGCCAACAGCCGGTCTGTGGGATAAGCGAGCTCGTTGGGCCTTACGCCGCGGGCCGCGTAAACACGCGCCAGCACCGAACAACCCAGCTGTCTGGCCAGTGCGGCGACCGCTGTCGCCGGTGGCCGTGGCCGCCGGCTGATCGGCCGTCCGAAGCTCATCGTCGTGTTTGCCATGCGCCGTGGAGAACTCGCGACAACAACCCGCGGCGTTGTACATGGAACACGGCGTTGCCCCCCGCGCCGGTGACGTGCAGATGAAGACTCGCCAGCTGCTTGCCATCGAGGGCACGTCGCAGCGGGCGTAGCCAGCGTTCATGCAGATCATCGGCGGTGGCGTTGGCCGCCAGGTCCAGCAGGCCATGTCCGGTGGCCAGGGCGTCGAGAAGCTGCGCACCGGATGCGGGTAGCGGCTCGGGCGTGATACCGGCCAGTCGCGAAAGCCCGCCAATCAGGGCCTGTTCGGTCCATACCCGGCTGAACGGGGATGGTTCAAGCGTTGGGGTAACGCCGTTGCCCCACAGCCATAGGGCATTGGCAGGAACTTGGTCGAGTGCCTCACGGTCAAGATTGGCCGGGGCGTCGAACAGCAGCATTTGCAGCTCGTTCAGCCAGGCCTGCCAACGTGGTGCGTCGGGGCCGCTGGGTTGGCTGTCGGCCACTCGTCCGCCGGGCAGGCTGTCCGGCGGTGAGGTTTCAAGCGTCGGCGCCTCGTTGGCCAGCACGTACCAGCGCAGCGGCGTGGCCATGTGCCAACTGACACCCGGAATGATGCCGGCGTTGCTTGCCTGCTCGAACAGAACCCGCGCCTGAGTTGGCGTCAGTGGGGTCGCGTCCAGGGGCAGCAGGCGCAGGCTGGCACCTGCCGGCTGCAGGCACACCGGATCGAGGCGCGCACACCATGCCGGTGGTGGTATGCCAAAGTCGTGGGTATAAGTCACTGCCGCCAGCGGTGGGGCAACGTCCCTGCTCCAGCCGAACAGCGCCAGGGCCGGCAAGTAGGCAATAAAAGGGCTGCTGGTTGGTATGGCTGGCACGCTCGGGTCGAGACCGAGCTCGGCCGCCAGCGCGGCGGCGTCGAATTGGCTGAGGTGAATCGTCAGGCGGAGCGGCATGCCCGGCGAGTGTGCCAGAAACGCCGTCGGGCGCCAGCCGTCACGCAAGCAGAGTCCTTTCAGGGAAGCTCAGAAACCCGTCCGAGGCGTGGGTCGGTAAGGAATCCGAAAATCACAGTCTTCGGATTCCTTACGCCGCTGAGAAGTCCTGATTGGACCTATTCCAGCCTTGCCTATGGCATCAGCCGATCTTGGCCAAACGCGCCTTCCACGTGTCGAGAGCTTCTGGGTTTTTGGTGTACAGCGGCGGTTCGCCGCGCAGCACACGCTCGACGTTGGCCAGGGCGGCTACCGGCAGCGAGTCCATCACATCCTTGCTGTGGCCGATGATGTGTGGGGTCAGGATCACGTTGTCCGCGCCGACGAACTCGCGCAGCGGGCTTGTCGCGGGTAGGGGTTCCTCGACGAACGCGTCAAGCGCCGCGCCTGCGATCACGCCCTCCTTGAGCACCTTGTGAACGGCGGCTTCGTCCAGAGCCGCGCCCCGGGCCGTGTTAACCAGGTACGCGGTCGGCTTCATCAAACGCAGTTCGCGCTCGCCGATCATCGCCCGTGTCTCGTTGGTGACCGTGACGTGCATGCTCACAAAGTCGGAGCGTTTGAGCAGGTCATCCAGCTCGACCTTCTTGATGCCGGCTGGCGCTTTGTCCTGGCTCACATAGGGGTCGAAGTAGAGAATTTCTGTTTCCCAACCTTGCAGGCGGTCGACCACGCCACGGGCAATGCGGCCCATGCCGATCAGGCCCACCGTGCGCCCGCGCACGCTGCGGGCGGTGAGGTCACGCGGCCGCGGGGCATTTTCGGCCAGCAGACGCTGTTTGAACGGCATCTGCATGGACAGCGCGGCGATGAACAGCACCGTGGCCTCGGACATGCCGAGAAAATTCTCCGGCGTGGCGCCGTGCCCGACGATGATGCCAAGCTCAGAGGCGGCATCGACATCAATACTCTCAACGCCGATCACCGGCGACATGATGGCGCGCAGGCGGGGCGCGGCCTGCATCACGGCACGGTCGATCTTGGTGATGGGGCTGGCCACGATGACGTCGGTGCGGCCAAACAGGCGCGGAAAGTCCGCCGGGTCATAGACTGTGAACCCAGGCCCTTTGGGCGCCGGCCCGCGAATGATCTCGCAGTCCAGCGTGCCGAGTGCGTCGGCCAGTACATCGGAAATCCAGTCTGTCGAGACAAAAACGACCCCTTTGCTCATGCTTCTCTCCTCGTTGGTTGATATGAATGAAAGGCCCGGCAAGGCCGACCGTCCTTTGGACAGGCCCGATACACGATACGGCGTGTGGGACGGATCGATTGTAGGTGTCGCCCTGCTCGCACCGCAACCGCAGGATCAGCTCGCCGAAACGGCGCATTTGCCGCTCAGGCAAGTCCTGGACAGAAGCGCCCAGGAGGCCTGCTGACCGCCGCTGACCCGGACTGGATCGACGGCTGGTAAATCCCCTTGCCTGACCGCAAGGGGATTTATTTATTTGTTTTGGGGACCCGCCGACGTATTCAGTCGCTTCCCGCAGCGCAAGGATGCGCTGCTCAGAAAGCCAGGATGGATTTATTCAGCGCTTCCCCCTAGTGCGGTTATCCGGTCGCAACGGTCGGGATGGACAAGGCGGTGCCCGCAAGCCAGTACAGCCACAGGGAGCACCCCAATCCGACCACGAAACACAGCGTGCGCACAGGAGCGATGTTCGCCAGATAGACAATCAAATGCAGAACCCGCGCGGCGAGGAATATGCCTGCCGCCATGGCGGCTTTACCGGCATCGGCACCGGCGACATGTGCCAGGATTACTGCCGGTGCGAACACGGCCAGCGCTTCCCAGGCGTTAGCCTGGGCGCCAACGGCGCGAGCGCCGATACCCTCCAGCTTCGCGGCCTGTACACGCGGATGCTTGACGTCAACCGATCCGAACTGCCGAGTCCGGTACACGGCAGTAATGCCAGAAATGATGTAAGGCAAGAGCACGGCGCCGATCAGCGCCCAAAGCGGTAGCGTCATT
>CAZZHF010000076.1:0-10424 GCA_964653545.1 uncultured Gammaproteobacteria bacterium
GACAAGGTCATCATCGGTAACGGCGGCGCCGAGTACGGTGTGCGCGGCTATGTGTCCGCCTACGACGCCGCCACCGGCAAGCTCGCCTGGCGTTTCTGGACCGTGCCGGGAGACCCGGCCAAAGGCTTCGAAACCCCCGACCTGGCCATGGCGGCCAAAACCTGGAACCCGGCCGCCGAGTGGTGGAACGTGGGCGGCGGCGGCGGCACGGTGTGGGACTCCATGGCCTACGACCCCGAGCTGAACCTGCTCTACGTCGGCGTTGGCAACGGCGCGCCGTGGAACCGCTGGGTGCGCAGCAAGGGCGAAGGCGACAATCTGTTCCTGTCGTCCATCGTGGCGCTCGACCCGGACACCGGCCGCCACGTATGGCATTACCAGACCACGCCGGGCGAAACATGGGACTACACCGCCACCCAGCACATGATCCTGGCCGACATCGACATCGGCGGGCAGCCGCGCAAGGTCATCATGCAGGCGCCCAAGAACGGCTTCTTCTACGTCCTGGACCGGGCCACCGGACAGTTCATTTCCGCCGAGAATTACGTCCGGGTGACCTGGGCCAGCCACGTCGATCCGGCCACCGGCAGGCCGGTAGAGACCGATCCGGACCAGTACCGCGACGAGAAGAAGCTCACCTTCCCGGCGCCGTTTGGCGGCCATAACTGGCAGCCCATGTCCTACAGCCCGCGTACCGGCCTGGTCTACATCCCGGCCATGGAGTTGCCGTTCACCTTCGCCCAGGAAAAGGACTTCAAGTTCGGCCGCAATCCCTGGAACATGGCCGTGGACATGGCCGCCGCCATGCCCCCGGCGGACACCGATCCGGCACTGGTCAACAAAGTGTTGCGCGCGCTGGCCAAGGGCCACATCAGCGCCTGGGATCCGGCCACGCAAAAAGAAGTCTGGCGCGTGCAGCACGACGGGCCGTGGAATGGCGGCATGCTGAGCACCGCCGGCAACCTGCTGTTCCAGGGCACCGCCAAGGGCGAACTGGTGGCCTACCGCGCCGACACCGGCGACCGGCTGTGGAGTGCCAGCACGCAATCGGGCATCGTGGCGCCGCCGGTCAGCTACACCGTGAACGGCGAGCAGTACGTCGCCGTGATGGTCGGCTGGGGCGGAGCGCTTGGTTTGGCCGGCGGCATCGCGCCACGGGAAGGCGACGTCGTTGGCGGTCGCGTGCTCGCGTTCAAGCTCGGCGGCACGGCTCAGTTGCCGCCTGCGCCACCGCCTGCGCCGTTGCCCGAACCACCACCGCAAACCGCGGCCCCACAGATCGTGCGGCAGGGTCACGGGCTCTACCATACGTACTGCTCGGTTTGCCACGGCATGAATGCCGAGGCCGGCGTAGTCGCCGATCTGCGCTACATGCAGCCGGCCACCCATGAACTGTTCAATGGCATCGTACTCGACGGCCTGTACAAGGACCTCGGTATGGTCGGTTGGTCCAAGTACCTGAAAGCCGACGATGCCGACGCCATCCACGCCTACTTGATCGAGCGCGCCCACGACGCCAAACGCGAACAGGCCGGCGGCTGGTGGCTGACGATCAAGGATTTTGTGTACGGCGTGATTGGCAAGATCGCCGCCTGGTTTATCACCCTCAGCGCCTGATCGCGGTGACGCTGCGTCTGCACCGCCGCCTGGCGGCGGCCGCGCTTGTCTGCGCCGCCGCTGCGCCGACGACAAGCAGTCATGCCCGGAATGACCCGGTCGACACGCCGGGTTCCCCCGAGCTGGTGATCGTGGTCGAGGCGCCGCGGGACCTTTCCCTGTGGACCGCCGCCGGCAGCGGCAGCACCATCAGCGGGGCTGACATCCAGCGCACACGCCCGACCCACGCCAACGAACTGTTCGGCCGCCTGCCGGGTACCTGGATCAGCCGCGGTGACGGTCAGGAAAGCCTCACCGCCATCCGCTCGCCGGTGCTGACCGGCGCCGGCGCCTGTGGCGCCTTTCTGTTCATGGAAGACGGCATCCCCATCCGGCCGGCCGGTTTTTGCAACGTCAACAACCTGTTCGAGCTGAACTTTGCCCAAGCCGCCCGGGTTGAGGTCGCCCGCGGGCCGGCCGGTGGGCTCTACGGCGCCAACGCCCTGCACGGCGCCATCAACGTCATATCCCCGCGTCCGGGCCCACGGCCCCTCCTGTTTGGGCTCGAAGCCGGGCCGGACGACACCGCCATCGGCCAGGTCTCCTATGGCACGCAGCATTGGCGCCTGGATGCCCAGGGACAGAGCACCAGCGGCTACCGCGACGCGGCGGATCTGGGCGAGCAGAAGCTCGGTCTGGGCCACCTGACCGATATCGGCCGCTGGCAGGTGGAATCGCACCTTTCGGCCAGTAACCTGAATCAGGAAACGGCAGGCTTTATTTTTGGCAAGAATGCCTACCGCGATGCGGGACTACGCCGCGACAATCCCAACCCGGAGGCCTACCGGGACGCCTCGTCCCTGCGCATGCACAGTGCCTGGCGCGCGGCTGTCGGCGAGCATTCGGTGCTGTCCGTCACACCTTATGCCCGTTGGTCGCGGATGGATTTTCTGCAGCACTTCCTGCCGGGGCAACCGACGGAAGAAAACGGCCAGCGCAGCGCCGGGGTGATCCTTGACCTGCGCCAGCCGCTGGGCAACGGCGGCGAATGGCGCTGGGGCGCGGCCGCCGAGTACGCCAAAGGGTTCCTGCAGGAAGTGCAGGCCGGTCCGGTGACCGAGGGCTCGGCCTTCCTCAAGGCGACCCGCCCGGCCGGTGTGCACTATGACTTCGAGGTTGCGTCCCGCATGGCGGCGCTGTGGCACGCCATCGACCTGCCGCTGGACGATGCACAACACTGGCACCTGCTGCACAGCCTGCGCGCCGAGCGCCTGGACTACGACTACGACAACCAGACCCTGACCGGCAACACGCGCGACGACGGCACCTCCTGCACCTTCGGCGGCTGCCTTTTCAATCGTCCGGCGGACCGCACGGACCACTTCAACAACCTGGCCGGCCGGGTCGGTCTACGCTATGGCGCCCCAGCCACCGGTCAGTGGCACGGCGCCTACTCGGTTGCCTTTCGCCCTCCCCAGGTAACCGAGCTTTACCGCCTGCAGCGCGGCCAGAGCACGGCCGATTTGGATTCCGAGCGCCTCAGCGGCGTCGAACTGGGCTACCGGCGCGCCTGGAGCGACGCGCAGATCAGCCTTACCGCGTTTGGCATGCGCAAGACGCACTTCATCTTCACGGACGCCGCCGGCTTCAACGTCAGCGACGGGCGCACCAAACACTTCGGGCTGGAAACCGAAGCCAGCTGGCGGCCCGCCCGTCGCCACGAGCTGCATCTTTCCGCCAGTCTGGCGCGCCACCGGTATGCGTTCGACCGCGCCGCGAGCGGCGGTGAAATCATCAAAAACGGCAACGAAATCGACACTGCCCCGCCATTCATGGCCAACGCCCGCTGGTTGTATCAACCGCGGCGGGACCTGACCCTGGAACTGGAGGGCATTCGCATGGGCCGGTACTACCTGGACCCCGCCAACACTGCCCGCTACCCCGGCCACAGCCTGCTGAACCTGCGCGCTGACTGGGCCACGAGCGCCAAGACGACCCTGTTCGCCCGCATCACCAACCTCACCGACCGCAATTACGCAGAGCGGGCCGATCTGGCGTTTGGCAATTACCGCTACTTCCCGGGCCTGCCGCGACGCCTGTTTGTGGGCATTGAGTGGACGCCCTGACGGGCCGCCATACGCTGTCGATGCCGTTATTGCGCTGGTCAACGCGGGCGGCCCTGCAGAGCTGGACCCCCGTCAAATGCCGACGAACCAAGCGCATCTGGACTTGCTTGGGCAGCGTCTCGCGCCGCTGGCACTAAAGACCGAGTGCGGCGTTCCGTGGCATGTAAAGTCTGGGCATGATGAAACCCACAGCCGACCAACCAAAGCCAGCTGGCCCGAACGTTGGATTCGGTCGCCTGTGGCGATGGCGCACGATAAGACAGACCGCACATGTCTGCTTCGGCACCATCGCCGTGGTCGGTGTGTCGACCCTGCTGGCCGGTTTCGTCTGGTGGGCGATAGGTGGCTTAGCTGACATCGACGTAAACGACATACGCCGTGCTTACTGGATGCTGCGCACGGCCCTGATTGATGAAGTCCTGACTAATCCTTATCTGTATCTTGGGGTAAGCGC
The DNA here is from genome assembly GCA_964653545.1 of uncultured Gammaproteobacteria bacterium. Classification (GTDB taxonomy): domain Bacteria; phylum Pseudomonadota; class Gammaproteobacteria; order Immundisolibacterales; family Immundisolibacteraceae; genus Immundisolibacter. The sequence continues at coordinate 4,177 of CAZZHF010000076.1, forward strand.
CGTTCTGTTCTGGGAACTCCTCGTCCCGGCGCGAGAGCACCAAAACGTGTTCTCGTTTGGACTGCGGATGGATGCGGTCTATAGCTTGCTTCTGATAGCCTTCAGAATCGTGCTGTTGCCGATCTATTTGATATTTCTGGAACAGGTATATCGAAATTACCTGGCATTTCTGACCATCGACCTGTCATCACCCTGGCCTTGGCACATCCGTTTCCTCCTCGGATATCTCGCCGTCGATTTCATCGGATGGCTCCATCACGTAGTCCGGCATAAGGTCAAGGTATTTTGGGTGTTTCACGCCAAACACCATTCCCAGCGCGAGCTGAATGTCTTCACAAATGACCGGGTGCATCCGGTGGACTACCTCATCGCTCGAACTGTGCGCTTCATCCCGTTCCTGATGCTCCAGACTTCATTTGACCTGATTCTTGCCTATCTTTTCTTCCACGAACTCCACGATCGATTGAATCACAGCAACGTGAAGACAAATCTCGGCCTCCTCAGATATATCTTCGTCACGCCACAATCCCATCGTATCCACCATTCGAATCACCCTGAGCACATCGACCGCAACTTCGGCGTTTCTCTAAGCATCTGGGACCGGCTTTTCGCTACGCAATACCGTCGCTATGACGAGTACCCGGATACAGGCGTTCCATATCCGGATTTTCCGAACGAGGAAAGCGGACGGCGTTTCGGGATCATCTACTACCTCGCGGCCCAGTTCGCGTATCCATTCCAGCGGATTTGGCGATCGAGGCCGCGGGCGCTGCTCGGCGCCTGGCCCGTTGCAAGATGATTCACCGGCCTTTTTAAACGGCTACTTTCGATCAAGCCCGTACCGGCGACCGCCCTCGGATATTCCCCAATCCAATAGGCAAAGGCACCTCGTCCGGACTTCGCTTTCACATCACCCACGGTCAGCGGCGCTCAACAAACGCAACCACTCGCGGAAAATAGCCGGCAGGTGAGTTTCGTCCTGAAAGCTGGGACTGCTTTGCACCGGCTGGATGCCCAGTCCAGCGGCCAGGGCATCGGCGCCGGGCTGGGCGCGACCCACGCCGCGGGCATAGGACTGCGGACCGGTACTGGCGGCGCCCGCAAAACCCGTCTGGCTGGCCTCGAACTCGGTCAGATCGTCCGGGGTCGCCAGGCCGGTGGCATTGAAGAAATCCTCAAACTGGCGCACGCGTAGCTGGCGGGCCTGCGGCGTCTCGCCACGCGGCGCCAGGCAGTAGACGCGGACTTGCGTCAGGTCCGGGGCCAGGGGCCGAAACACGCGAATCTGGGTCGATGTCTGATCCATCAGAAACATGTTCGGAAACAGCAGCATATTGCGGATGCGATCGATCATCCAAGCGGTCTTGGCGGCGCCGAACTGTTCCGTCAGGCGTGGCCGCTGGGCGGCCAGCGGGCGATTTTCCGGCTGTGCCACGCCCGACCAGGCCAGCACGTGGCCGCTGCCAAGATCGTAGGCGCCGCTGGCCTGCTCCAGGATGCGGTCGTCGGCGATGGACTTGACCGGGTCGGCGGCACCCTCGGTCACACGGCGCATCACCATGCCGATGTAATTCGCGTGGACGGTGCTGACGTGATAGCCGTCCAGACCGTTCTCGGCATGCACTTTCCAGTTACCGCGAAAGGTATAGGTTGAGCTGCCGCGCAGCACTTCCAGGCCATCCGGCGACTGGTCTACCAGCGCGTCGATGACGCCTTTGGCCGCCGCGAGGTGCTCCTGCAAACCCGCCACGTCCGCGTTCAGGGAGCCGAACAGGAAGCCCCGGTAGCTCTCCAGGCGCGGCAGCGCGGTCAGGTCGCGACTGCGCTCGGCAAACGCGGCTGGGTAAGCCCCGAGTGCCTGGTCCTTGACCTCCACGTTGCGGCCCTGGTTGTCGAACACCCAGCCGTGGTACGCGCAGGTCAGGAATTTGGCATTGCCGCGGCTGGTGCGGCACAACTTGGCACCGCGATGCGCGCAGGCGTTGATGAAACCCCGCACCTGACCATCGGCGCCGCGCATCAGCAGTACCGGCCGGCGCCCCATGTGGGTAGCGAACCAGTCCCCTGGACGCGGCACCTGGCTGTCGTGGGCCAGATACAACCAGGTGCCCTCGAAGATGTGCGCCAGTTCCAGTTCGAACAGGGCCGGATCGGTGAAGATGCGCCGGTCGACGGCGAACGCGCCGTCATCGGCCCCCTCGTGGATGTACGACGCCGGGCTGGCCGGTGCCGGCAAGTCTGTCGGTTTGTTCATGAGGGCTTCTCCTTGCAGGACTCTCAAGGCATCGGTGCGCTACGTATCGAGTGCTGCCCAGTTATGGAAGTTCCGGGAGACACGGGAGCGCGGGACTATTATCGTGGTGGTTTCCGATTTCCCGCCCCTACCAGAGGAACACGATAGATGACCAATGTACCTGCTCCCGGCTTCGTGGATGTCATGCGCAGCCGCCAGCCCGAGGTGGGCGACGCCGTAGCCCGGTTGTTCGCCGCCGCCTTCGCGCCCGGCGAACTGCCCCTCAAGATCAAGCTGCTGATCGCGCTGGGCATCGACGCCGCCGGGCGGCACCCCAACGGTTGCCTGCATATCGCCGATATGGCCCGCCAAGCGGGCGCCACCGAGCGCGAACTCGACGAAGCGCTCGGCGTCATCGCCGCCCTGTGCGGAACCGGTGGCCTGGCCACCGCGTCGGGCGTCTTCCACGAAATGCGCGGCGCGGGCTTCGGTAGCCTGTAAGCCGCAGCGTGTCACCGTCGCACGAGATCGCCATGAACAACACCATCACTCCGTTTGCCATCCACGTCGATGATGCAGTCATCGCGGACCTGCACCGTCGTCTTGCCGACACCCGCTGGCCGGAACAGGAAACCGTCGACGACTGGTCCCAGGGCGCGCCACTGGCCTACGTGCAGGACGTGTGCCGCTACTGGCGGGAAGACTACGACTGGCGCGCCAGCGAACGGCGTCTGAATCGCTTCAGCCAGTTCACCACCCGGCTCGACGAGCTCGACATCCACTTCATCCACCAGCGCTCGCCACACCCGCAGGCGAAGCCGCTGCTGATCACCCACGGCTGGCCGGGCTCCATCGTCGAATTTCACAAGGTCATCGAGCCGCTGGTTGACCCCGTCGCCCACGGCGGCAGCGCGGCCGATGCCTTCCACGTCATCTGCCCCGCCCTGCCCGGCTACGGCTTTTCCGGCAAGCCGGCCCGCACCGGCTGGGGCATCGCAAAGATCGCCGAGGTCTGGAACCGGCTGATGCTGCGGCTTGGATATTCCCGCTATTTCGCCCAGGGCGGCGACTGGGGCGCCGCGGTCACCGCCTCGATCGGCCAGCAGAACCTTGGCAACTGCCAGGCCATCCACATCAACATGCCGATCGTGGAGCCGGACCCGGCGACCATGCACGACCTGTCGCCCCTGGAGCAAGGCGCGCTGGCCGCCATGCAGTACTACGTCGACAAGGACTCCGGCTACTCGAAACAGCAAAGCACCCGCCCGCAGACGCTGGGTTACGGCCTGGTCGACTCACCCAGCGGCCAGGCGGCGTGGATTCTGGAGAAGTTCTGGGCCTGGACCGACTGCGACGGCCACCCGGAAAATGTACTGACCCGCGACGAAATGCTCGACAACATCATGCTGTACTGGTGCACGGCCAGCGCCGCGTCGTCCGCCAGGCTGTACTGGGAAAGCTTCAGCAGCCTGTCGCGGTTCGAAATCGAGCTACCGACCGGCGTCAGCATCTTCCCGAAGGAAATTTTTCGCGCCTCCCGACGCTGGGCAGAGCGCCATTACAGCAATTTGATTCACTGGAACGAGCTGGACAAGGGCGGGCATTTCGCCGCCCTGGAACGCCCGCAGGTATTCGTGGACGAAGTGCGCGCCTGCTTCCGCGCCCAGCGCTGAATTTCAAGCCATGTAGCCTGGATGCAGCGCAGCGAAATCCGGGAGAACCAAACGTAGCCCGGATGCAGCGCAGCGAAATCCGGGAGAGCCCCCGTGGCCAGCCAACACCAAATCACCGTCTGCGGTAGCGCAAAAAAAGCGAAAGCGTTTGAAAAATCCTACTGAACAATTGTCCGGCCCAGTCGGGACGTAAAAGGGCCGGTCGATTCCGGGAATGACGGAACCCCGGATTCCGCTACGCTGCATCCAGGCTACATTTTTTTGTTCAGGCTAAGCAGACCCGCCAGTGGCGACGCACCAGGCAATGCCCAGCGTCCACAGGCAGTGGGAAAAAAAGTGCGCGCCACGCAGTTGTTGGCCAATGTCGAAGACCAGACCAAGCGCCAGCCCGAACGCCAGTCCATACCAGCGGAACCGTGGAGCCACGGTCCGAAAATAATAATAGAGCGCTACCCACGCATAGGCACTGCTGGTGTGGCCGGCGGGGAAACAGGCCAGCCTCTGTGCCGGGCGGCAAGGGCGAAAAGATGGGCACGTAAGCCAGCTCCCCACCATAGCGCGACAAGTCCCATGGGCAGGTGACGTGCGTGAGATGCCGGAGCAGGGACACCGTCAGCGTGGTGACGGCAAAGCAGGCCAACAACTACAGGTCAGCGGCACGCTGGCGTTCGCGACCTGTCCGCCAATCACGAATGATCAACCCGACCAGTGCAAAGACCAGCAGTTGCACCAGATGACGGCCGTATTCGTGGACGACGGCGGAGGTCAGAACGTGCCTTTTTAGCGCCCAGTGATCGCCTTCCAGGCGATACAGAAAATCGGCGAGCGCCAAGTCCCAGTGAAAATATTCGACCAGCCCGGCCACAACCAGGAACGCCAGTAGGGGATGAAGCAGGTGGGTCCTGAGCAAGCCGCTGTAGTGTGGGAAAAGCGCCGCGTGCCCAAGCTGGTTTTCTGTCGAATTGACCGAGTTCACCCGCCATGCGCCGCCATCAAAGACCGAGTGATTCGACACCCATTCATTTCTTTACGCAAAATTGAAACACGTTGTCAGCCGTAGCAAAGTCCGCGTGGGCACGCGGCGATTTTGTCCACCCTACGGCTCGCTATTTGTTTAGGCGAAGCAATCATCGTGACGCATAACGCCGACCATCAGCCGCGCCACTTTTTGGCGTCGGCTGGATGGGCTGGTTATGCCGCAATGCCTTCAACAATAAGATGACTTACGTCGGTTCGCTGGCTTGCATGCTCGAACGTAATTGCACAGACGTTGCCATTTGCGTCGACATCAAGAATGGTGTTCTCATCGAGATCTTTGGACTCCGCTATGCCACTAGCGCGGAACTCGATATATAGCGTATCGGTGTCTTCGAAGTAGCTGACTTTCATTGCTTATACCCTCTATCAAAAAATGCGTTGTGCACGGTTTCTCCGTCCGGCAACAGGATTACCCGCAGATACCGGTTTTCCATTTCTTCAATTCTGGCCCATCGCCTTATTCGAGCGTCTGCCTGTATGCGCTCTTTCTCAGGGAATTGGACAACGTGCTGAATCCATTCGTCCTTGATTATCTCTCGATCCGGCCTAACCCGGGTCACCTGGAAGTATTTCGTTGTCTTCACTGCCGTTGTTCCTTTTCGGCATAACGCGAGTTATCCGACATTTGTCGGAATAAACAGGTTATCGGACATGTCTGATAACCTGGGCATCATGCGCTAACCTGATAATTCATAAGGTTCACTATGTCCGATAAGCTGGGCCTGCACACGACACTCTATCCTGCCGACCGCCCCGTACCCCGGCCTCTCAAACTACTCGATCAGCTTCGGGATCGTATCCGGCTGAAGCGCTACAGCCTGCGTACCGAGCGTGCGTACGCTCAGTGGGTAAAAAGATACATCTATTTTCACGGCAAGCGCCGCCCGGCGGTGCTGGGCCAAGCCCGCATCGGGCGGGGTGGGGCCGCCCGGTCGTAACCCATCGTCACCCCACCCGCGTGCATACGCTGTGCCCCAGGCTCGCAAGTGGTGTGCCACGGGTCAGGCCGAACCGATGGGTTTCCGCGCTCCACCCATCCTGCCGCTGCGGTCGTATCCCGCCCGCGTCAGGTCACCCCACCCGTGTTCTCATCCGTCGCCTTCACGCGCCGCAGTTTGGCCGCCTCGCCAATCTCGTAATGCCGGCCTTCGACGGCCATCTGCGCTTCGGTTTCGCATTGCTCGGACCAGAAGCCGAGGTCGTAGCCGTGCCAGGGCTTTTTCAGTTCCAGTGCTGGTAGGCCCAGTTCCTGCCAGCGCTGGATGGCGTTTTCCATAAAGTCCTTGCGCGGCAGAGCGACTGGC
>CAZZHF010000076.1:10434-10912 GCA_964653545.1 uncultured Gammaproteobacteria bacterium
TCCATGGCCGACATGCGCCCGTCGATGATGCGCATGTCCCGGTGCGGCATGGCGCGCGTGGCGGTGGCCCACAGCATCATCTCGGGGTCGCGGATGTCCACGTCCTCGTCGGTGACGACGAACATCTTGATGAAGCTGTCGTAGCCGGCGGCGGCGTGCAGCGCCTGCCACGGATCGGCCTTGGTGTTGCGCTTGATCTTGATGAAGCAGGTGTAATAGGCCGAGGTCTGCTGCGGGAAGTGCACGTCGAGCACGCCGGCCAGGTTGCAGTCGTACTTCAGGTGCTTGAAGAACGCCGCCTCCATGGAAATCGAACGCAGGCGCGTGCTCTCCGACGGTGGGAACTGCGACAGGATGGAACACCAGGTCGGCTTTTTGCGGTGGGTTATGGCCGTCACTTCCATGAAATACGCATTCACCGGCTGCGACATGAAGCCGTGCGTCTCGCCAAACGGCGCCTCGGGTTCCAGTTCCACGG
>CAZZHF010000077.1:0-4451 GCA_964653545.1 uncultured Gammaproteobacteria bacterium
CCGGCTCCCCGTGCTCGGCATATCGGACCGAGCGGGCCAAACTTTAATGTGGGGGCTGCCAGGCGCCGGCCGTTGCCGTTTGCGAGGCCAGAGCGTGCGCGGCACGCGTGGTTTGCGGTAACCGGAACCGGGTGACACAGGCCATTACCAGGCTCAGCGCGGTATCCAGGCTCACCCGATGGCCAACTGATACATAGATGGGCCGCACCCCGACTCGGCTGCGCAGCACGGCGCCAATCACCTCATCGCCGTCGCGCAAGGGTACCCACGCGCCGCGGCGGTCCGGCACCGCCGGGTGCTTGCCGAGCAACCGGGTCTTGGCCACTCCGATGCTCGGCAAGCCGGTGATCACCCCAAGGTGGCATGCAATGCCAAAGCGGCGTGGGTGGGCGATGCCCTGGCCGTCGACCAGCAGCACGTCCGGCGGGTGGACCAGTCCGCGTAGCGCGGCCAAAACCACCGGCAATTCGCGAAACGACAACAGGCCCGGAATATACGGAAATGTCACCGACTGCCCGGCCAGCGCGTGTTCAAGCGAGGCCAGCCCGGGAAACGACAACACCGCCACCGCGGCGCGGGCCCAGGCAGGCATCGGAAAGCCGACGTCCACTCCGGCGACCCGGCGCACGGCGCCCAGGACATCGTGCCGGACCACGCGACCGCTGAGCGCTCGTTGTACAGCCACGGCCTGGGCCGGCGTGCGCGGCCAGGCGGCAAGGCCGATGCTATCCTCAGCCTGCATGTCCGACATCAGCCCGCCCGACGTCCTGGCCGCTTCCGTCGCCCGCGAACTTTACGTTCGCGACCTGGCGGCCCAACACCTTGGCATCGCGGTGCAGCACTGCGGCGCCGGCAGCGCCGTGCTCACCATGACGGTGCACGAGTCGATGCTCAACGGACATGGCAGCTGCCACGGCGGGTTTATTTTCAGCCTGGCAGACACCGCCTTTGCCTATGCCTGTAATAGCGGAAACGAGTTGACCGTGGCGCAGCACTGCAGCATCGATTACCTACGCCCGGCGCGGGCCGGCGAGCTGCTGACCGCAAGCGCCCAGGAACTGGAGCGTCGCCCGCGCAGTGGCGTCTATGATGTCAGCGTGCGCGGCCAGGACGGCAGTCTGATTGCACTGTTTCGGGGCCTTGCCCGCAGCCGTCCCGGGCAGACGGTGATCGACCACCCGGAGCTTTGAGCTGGTCAAAGACCCTGCACCTTGGCGGCATCCCATAACTGGTCCAGTTCCTCCAGCGTGCAGTCCCGGGCTGACCGACCGACCTGGCGCAGGCGCGCTTCGATGTAGGCGAAACGGCGCTCGAACTTGGCATTGCCGCCGCGCAGACTGTCCTCGGCATCAAGATCCAGATGCCGGGCCAGATTGGCCAGCACGAACAGCACATCACCCAGTTCGTCCGCCACCGCCGCGCGATCGCCCTCAGACAAGGCCTCACGCATCTCGGCCAGTTCCTCGTCGAGCTTGTCCAGCACCGGCGTCACATCCGGCCAGTCGAAGCCCACACCGGCCGCGCGTTGCTGTAATTTTTGTGCCCGACGCAAAGCCGGCAAGGCCAGCGCTATGCCCGCAAGAACGCCGTCGTCAGCACCCGGACGTGTCGCCCGCTCCGCCTGCTTGGCGGCCTCCCAGGCAGCAGCGCGCTCGGCGTCGGTTTCGAAAACGGCGTCCCCGAAGACGTGCGGATGGCGACGCTGCAATTTGTCGCAGATCGTAGCCGCCACGTCCTCGAAGTCGAACAGGCCGGCTTCCTGCGCCATCTGCGCGTGAAACACCACCTGCAACAGCAGGTCACCGAGCTCCTGGCGCAGATCGTCAAAATCCGTCCGCGCTATGGCGTCTGCCACCTCATAGGCTTCTTCGAGGGTATAGGGCGCCACGCTGGCGAAATCCTGCTTCAGGTCCCAGGCGCAGCCATGCTGCGGATCGCGCAGGTGGGCCATGAGTTCGAGCAGGCGGCGCGTGTGTTGCATGCGGACATTATCGGCCGCTCAGCCAGCCCGCGCGAGCCATGCTCTACGGCTCGCAACACACCCGCTTCAAGCCTGATGAATATCTAGCCCAGACTCCTGACCAGGAGCGGCCGTGTTTCTCGCCCCAGCCCCCCGTTGAGTGTCGCGGGAAGCGATGACCCGCAGAGCGCCGGTCACTGCGTTTCCGGTTACGGGCTCGTAAGGAATGGATGGTCGCCGGCGTCACCTGCATCTCGGACACCGACCTGCAACACAGGTTAGCCAGGCACCATGGCGGTAACTGGCCAAGGTAGCAGGTCGGCTTACCAGCAGCGGAAAACGGACGGACGAAGAACCTCATGCTGCTCGCACGTCGCGCAGTGACGTTGCGCAAATGACTGCGCAAACAACCAGAGCAAGCACGATGGCAGCGCCTGCCGGCAGGTCGAACAGGCCGGATGCCAGCAGCCCGAGCACATAACCCGCGACACCGACGGCGCCTGCTCGGACCAGCCTGCCACCGGCCGCCAGAGCCGGCACGATCAGACTGGCGAACACCAGGTACACGCCCACCACCTGCACCGAGGCGGTGATGGTGAGCGCGAACAACAGGTAAAAGCCCAGTGGCGAGGCTTTCAGGTTCAGACCGAACCAGCCGACCAGCACGCCGGCCGTGACCAGCGCCAGCGGCAGCAGGCCGGCCCAGGTGGTCCACAGAATCTGCCCCACGAGCAGCTCCTGCAGGTGCTCCCCGGCATGCGGGTCGTGGCTCATCACCACGATGGCGGCGCAGGCCGCCGCCACGAAGCTGACGCCGATGACCGCCTCCAGATGCTCCGGGGTTTTCTTCTCCATCCAGCGCAGGCACAGCGCGCCGGCCAGCGCGGCGATCACCGCGCTGACCTGGGCGCGCCAGCCGCCCACCTCGAAGCCGAGCGCGCTGGCGATGACGATGCCCAGCCCGGCGATCTGCGCGATGGCCAGGTCGATGAAGATGATGCCGCGGCGCAAGACCTCGCGACCCAGCGGGATGTGGGTCGCGAGCACCAGCAAACCGGCTACCAGCGCCGGCAACAGAATCGTCGGTTGCAGGCCATCGAGCGTCATGGCACGGCTTGCAGCAGGCGGTTCAGGGTGTCGTCGAACAGGCCAAACAGGTCCTTTGCGCCGGGCGAGCTGCCCACCGTGTACGGCAGTTCCACCGCCGGGATACTGGCGCGGCTGGCGAGCCATTCGGACGCCTTGGGCGGTTCGTAGGCCGCGCGCAGCACCATCCGCGCCGGCGTGGTCTTGAGCATTTCCAGCAGGCTGGCGAGGTGGCTGGCGGTCGGCTCCATGCCGGGCTTCGGTTCGAGCTCGCCCACCACCGTCAGTCCCAGCCAGTCGGCGAGGTAAATCAGGTTCTTGTGATGGGCCACCACCGCAACGCCCCGCAGCCCGCTGGCCTGTTGCTCCCAGCGCGCGATGGCCGCCGACCAGCGCTGCTGGAAGTCGGCATGGCGCTGCCGGTAACGGGCGGCGTTGGCCGGGTCAATCGCACCGAGCCGCTGCGCCAGCGCGTCGGCCACCCGCGCGACGTTGCGCGGGTCCAGGTGCAGGTGCGGGTTGCCGGCGGCGTGGATGTCGCCCATCGCGCGGTCGAGCACCGCCGGGCGGTCGATGAGGCGCACGAAACGGGCCGCTTCGAAATAACCCGGCTGACCGGGCTGAATCCGGCCGTTACCGGCCTCGCGGTGCAACAGCGGCAACCAGCCGCTTTCCAACTCCGCGCCGCTGCACACCAGCAGGTCCGCGCGACGGGCCTTGGCCAGCAACGAGGGCCGCGCCTGGATGCGATGCGGATCCTGCAGGGCGGTGGTGGCGGTCGAGACCTCGGCCAGATCGCCGGCCAGCTCCTGCGTCAAGGCCATCCACTCCGGTTCGCAGGCAAGCACATTGAGCGCCGCCCGGGCAGCGGGCGCCGCCAAGACCAACGCGGTCAGCGCGAAAGCAATTAGCGATTTCATGGGATTGATCCTTCAGAATTTGTGGGCGCCGTGCGGGCCAATGCTCATGATGTATTGCAGGATGACCTGGTTATCCGGGTCGCCCTGCACGGATTTGTCCCGCGCAAACTGCAAGCGAAAGCGCGAGAACTCCGACGGCGAGTAGTCGGTCATCAGGCTCCAGCGGCTCGGGTCGTAATCGGTGCTGCCAAGAAACGCCCCGTTGGCGCCAAAGTCCACGGAACCCGCACTGAGCCGGTCGTAACGGGTGCCGATGCGCCAGCGCGGCATGAACTGGTACACCGCCTGCGCGTAGCCGCCCGACTGGGCGCTGGCGTAGCGGTCGGTCAGGCCGCTGCAGGCACCGCCGTCTGCGGTTGCGTCCTCGCACAGCAGCTCGCCATCCTCGTCGCGGTCGAAATACTCGGCGGCGAAGATGAAATTGCGCTGCCGCGGATTGCCATCGGGCGACCACTTCCAGACGAAATCGGCGAGCCAGGCCTTGG
>CAZZHF010000077.1:4461-10866 GCA_964653545.1 uncultured Gammaproteobacteria bacterium
CGCCTCGAAGTCGTTCAGATCGTCCAGGAAGGCCTCGCGCTGCCGGGGCGATGCGCGCAGATAGGACACCCCGGCGCGCCAGGCATGCGAAACGCCGACATCGCCCCCGACATGGGCAAAAGCGGCCCAGGCCGCGGCGCCGTTCTTGTCCGCGCCGCCATCCGAGCCGGGAAAGAACTGCCCCTTGGCGACTTCCGCGCCCAGCTCCAGGAACAACTCGGTCGGCGCCAGCCAGCGCACTTGCAGGCCGTCCTGCTTCAGGCTCTCGCCGAACAGCACCGAGTACATCAGGTTGTTATCGGCGAAATCCCAGGCGTGCGGGTGCTTTTCGTTCTGGTAACCGATGCCGGAAAAAAACCGTCCGCCCTTCACGGTCAGGCCGTGGCCCAGGCGCAAGGTCTGGAACCAGGCTTCTTCGACCTCGACCTCATCGTCGGCCACGGCAAGATTGACGAAGCCGCGCGAGTAGGGTTCGATGTTGGCGCTCATCACCAGCTCGGTGTGATCGAGCGTGAAGCCGCGCTCGGCGTGCGCGTGCCCGCCGGCTGGGAAAAACCCGCTGATCGGCCGTTCGCCGCCGGCACGGTCAAGGTAGGCGCCTTGCAGGATCAGCGACAGCTGCGGGTTGAAGGCGCTCGGCACGGTCGGGGGCGCCGCGCTGGCCGTCCGCTCGACGCTCTGGGCAGTCGCCTCGGCACTTTGTGCCTTGGTTTCTGCACTTTGAACGCGGCTTTCGAGCGCTTTCAGCCGCGCCTCATAGTCGCCTTGCAGGGCTTTGAATTTCTGTTCGAACTCGGTGCGCAGCGCGGACAGGTCATCCTGCGGCGCAGCCTGTGTCGGTACGACGAGCGCGCACAGCGCCGCCGCGGCAATAGCCAGACGATAGGACATGGAATAACTCCCGTAAACGCCCGCTCAGGGGCGGGTCGGTCTGGGCGGCCGATGGCCGCCGGTCAGAATTCAGGCGGCGACCAGTAACGGCGGCGCCCGAACCTGATACGGGAGAACGAGGGGAGAAAGGGCAACGAACGGCAGCGGTGCCAGCGGCCCTGGCGCGAACACGACCGCAAACGGCAACGACGGCATCGCCGGCACCAGTGCGCCAACAGTTCCGGAATAAGCCACACATACCGCGCAGACTTCGTGAGGCGGCGGCGCTGACGAATCGAGCCTGCTCGCGTCAGCCAAATGACCCAGCGTGTGCGGCACCGCCCCCAGCTGCAACACTACCAACAAGGTAGCGAGCAGTAGCGACAGGAACCTGCGCTGACGGGTAAGGCGCCGGAAAAATAGTCTCAGGGTTGTACTACTCCATCGAAGCGGCGGAAGCGATCATGCCACTTCGCAGCCTGAGCCAACAAGAGACCACACAGCGGGCAGCGACGAGGCGAGGACCTGCCAGATATAAGGTTGCCGGACCTTCCAGCGCTCGTCACACCGGCCACCGCCGGGGCGCGTTTCCGCCGAATCAATGTACGCGCTCGATTCGCGGCAGGCCGCCCCGCCTCGCGTGAGATGCGGATTATCGAAGGCTTCCCTAAAAGCTGACGCTCTCGCCGCAGCCGCAGCTGTCCTTGGCGTTCGGGTTGTTGAACTTGAACACCTCGCTGAGGCCTTCCTTGCGAAAATCCAGTTCCGTACCGTCGAGAAACGGCAGGCTGTCGGCTGCCACCACCAGGCGCACACCCTTATCCTCGAACACGTGATCTTCAGCGACCACATCCTCGGCCGGTTCGACGACATAGCTGTAGCCGGAACAACCGCTTTTGCGCACGCCCAGGCGCAGCGTTGGCGGCAAGTCCCCGGCCAGGATTTTGACCACCCGGGCGGCGGCGGCTTCGGTCAGGCGGATGCTCATGGCGGATACCTCATCACATCATGCCCGTTTGCAAACGGGCGGCTTCGCTCATCATATCGGCTGTCCACGGCGGATCCAGAACCACTTCCACGGCCGCGTCGATCACACTGGGAATCACCAGCAGCTTTTCCCGGACGTCCTCGGCGATCACATCGCCCATGCCGCAGCCCGGCGCGGTCAGCGTCATTTTGACATCCACCCGATGCATACCCTTGCCGGCCGGGGCCACGGTGCAGTCGTACACCAGGCCAAGCTCGACGATATCGACCGGGATTTCCGGGTCATAACAGGTGCGCAGGTGCTGCCAGGCCAGATCCTGCACCGCGGCCAGTGAGACCGGACCGCGATAGCTTTCGGCCGGTAGCGGGATGCGTGTCTTGCCCAAAGCATCAGCATCCTTGGCGTCAATCCGTGCCATCTGCCCTTCCAGCAACACGGTATAGCTACCGCCCAACTGCTGCATGATGGTCACCTGGGTGCCCTTTTTGGCATTTACCTGAATGCCGAGCGGCACGAACAGGGCCTTGCAGTCGCGGCTGAGCACCACGTTTTCGCGTTCAGTCATCGGATCGGCCTGCGGTGTGGGGGATGGGCGCGACGGTCATTCGGTTTTGGCCGGGGTGGTCTGCCCGTGGGCAGCGTTGTGCAAGGTGTGCCAGGCCAGGGTGGCGCATTTCACACGCGACGGAAACTCGCGCACGCCGGCCAGCACAGCCAGTTTGCCAAGTTGCTCGGCCAACTCCGGGCGCAGATCCTCGCCGGTAACCATGGCGTGAAAGTCGCGAAACAGGGCTTCCGCCTCGGCCACCGTCTTGCCTTTCACCGCCTGGGTCATCAGCGATGCCGATGCGGTCGATATGGCGCAGCCGGCGCCGTCAAAACGCAGGTCGGCGATGCGATCGTCATCGATGCGCAGGTACACGGTCACTTTGTCACCGCACAGCGGATTGTAGCCGTGGGCCTGGTGGTTGGCGTCGGTCAGAACCCCGAAGTTACGCGGGCTCTTGTTGTGGTCGACGATCAGTTCCTGGTACAGGTCGCGCAAGCTCGACATCAGGCAAACATCTCCACCGCCTTGCGCAGGGCCTGCACCAGCCGGTCCAGATCCTCGCGGGTGTTGTAGAAGGCGAGCGACGCGCGTGCAGTCGCCGCCACCCCGAAAAATTCCATCACCGGCATGGCGCAGTGGTGACCCGCGCGGATGGCGATGCCATCGGTGTCCAGCACGGTACCGATGTCGTGCGCGTGCAGGCCGTCAATCACGAACGACAGGATGCCCGCCTTGTGCGCCGCCGTGCCAATCATGCGCAGGCCCGGCACCGCCGCCAGCGCTTCGCTGCCGTAGGTCAATAATTCGTGCTCATAGGCGGCGACCGCTTGCAACCCCACCCCGCCCAGGTACTCGATGGCCGTGCCAAGAGCAATGGCGCCCGCGATATTCGGCGTGCCGGCTTCGAATTTGAAGGGCAGGTCGTTCCAGGTGCTGCCTTCGAAGCTCACGGTACGGATCATGTCGCCGCCGCCCTGCCAGGGGGGCATGGCGTCGAGTAATGTCCGCTTGCCATAGAGCACGCCAATACCCGTTGGCGCGTAAAGCTTGTGGCCGGAAAAAGCATAAAAATCGCAGTCCAGCGCCTGCACGTCGACCGGGGTGTGCGCCACCGCCTGCGCACCGTCCACCAGCACCGGCACGCCCTGCGCGCGCGCCAGAGCGATCATCTCCGCCAGCGGATTGATGGTACCCAGTGCGTTTGATACATGGCTCACCGCCACCAGCCGCGTGCGCGCGCCCAGCAAGCGCCGGAACTCGTCCAGGCGCACGGTGCCGGTGTCGTCGATGGGCGCCACCTTGAGCACCGCAGCGGTCTGCTGACACAGCATCTGCCACGGGACGATGTTGGAATGGTGTTCAAGCCCGGTGATCAACACCTCGTCACCGGAGCCGAGCTTGGCCCGGCCGTAGCTTTGCGCCACCAGGTTGATCGCCTCGGTGGTGCCGCGGGTGAAGATGATTTCGCAGGTTTCGCGAGCATTCATGAAGGCGCGCACACGCTCGCGGGCCGCCTCGTGGGCCAGCGTCGCCTGCTCGGACAGCCAATGCACGCCACGGTGAATGTTGGCGTTGATTTCGGTGTAGTAGCGCGCCTCGCTGTCGATCACGGCCTGCGGCTTCTGGGTCGTCGCGGCGTTGTCGAGGTAAGCCAGCGGCATGCCACGCACGCTGCGTTGCAGCAGCGGAAAATCGGCACGCCAGCGGGCGGCGGGGAACTCGTGCTGATGGGAAGCGTAACTGGCGAGATTCATGACCGGTATCCGTCACAGAGCCGCGAGGCGAAGATCGAGCAGGCGGTCGGCGTGCTCCTGCAGGCGCTGATCGAGACCGCCGAGCGCGTCCCGCGCGAACGCCGCCATCAGCAGGCTGCGGGCACTCGCCAGGTCGATGCCACGGGCCCGCAAATAAAACAGCTGCGCCTCGTCCAGCTGGCCGACGGTGGCGCCATGGCTACATTTGACGTCGTCTGCGTAGATTTCAAGCTCCGGCTTGGCATCCACCTCGGCGCGGTTGGACAGCAACAGGTTGGCGCAGGTCATGCGCGAGTCGGTTTTGTCGGCGCCGGGGTGCACGTGCACGCGGCCATTGAACACCGCCCGGCCGGTACCGCCGACAAGGCCCTTGTAGACCTCTTCGCTGCCGCAGTGCGGGGCCATGTGCTCAATGCGCGTGTGGAAATCGACGTGTTCGGCAGAGCCGGCGGTATACAGCCCACGCAGGCTGCACTCGCCACCGGCCTCGTGCAGGTAGACGTCGATGTCCTGGCGCGTGAGGCCACCACCGCCGGCCAGCGCGTGCGACTCAAAGCGTGCCGCGCGGCCAACGCGTACACGCATGTCCGCGATATGGATGGCCGCGACGCCTTCGGCGATGAGCTTGACATGCCGCAGCCGCGCCCCTTCGGCCAGTGTGGCCTCGCTCAGCACATTGACGTGGTACGCGCCGGCCGCGACACCGAGGTAGTGCTCCACCACCAGCGCCTGGCTGTTCTGGCCCAGCTCGATCAGCAAGCGCAGGTAGGCAGACGAGGCCCCTACCCCGCCCATGTGCACCACGTGCAGCGGTTCGGTGAGCTGCGCGCCGGGTGCCAGGCGCAACCACAAGCCATCCTCGAACAGCGCCCGGTTCAGCGACGCGAACGCCCGCTCCGGGCCGCTTTGCCGCAGCAGCGGGCGCAGCGCTTCCGCCTGTGTTACCAGCGCCTCGCCCAAACTGAGTACCTGCACGCCCGGCGTTGCCGACGGCAGACGCGATAACTGGGGCTGAAATCGCCCGCCGGCAAACACCAGCAGCGAACCGTCCACGGGGGCCGCCTGCCGCAAGTCCGCCAGCTCAAGCGGCGCCTGTGCGGCGAAGCGGTCAAGCGCCGCCAGGCGGGTGTATTTCCAGTCCTCATCCTTGCGACCTGGAATGCCCCGTGCCTGAAAATTTTGCCAGGCGGAGTCGCGCGCCTCGCGCAGCCAGGCTGGCGTCCGCTCATCGGCGCGCAGGCGCGCGTACTGGTCCTGCCAGTGAGCCAGCGCGCTCATGCCGACGCGGCCTCCGCACGCACCCAGCCGTAGCCGCTTTGCTCCAGCTCGCCGGCCAGCTCCGGCCCACCGGAGCGCACAATCTGGCCATCCGACAGCACGTGGATGCGATCCGGCTGCACATAGTCGAGCAAGCGCCGGTAGTGGGTCACCAGCAGCATGGCGCGCTGCGGCGCGCGCAGGCGGTTGATGCTGTCCGACACCACCCGCAGGGCATCGATGTCGAGCCCGGAATCGATCTCGTCCAGCAGCACCAGATCGGGCTCCAGCAGCGCCATCTGAAAAATTTCGGCGCGCTTTTTCTCGCCGCCAGAAAAACCCTCATTGATGGCGCGCTGCAGAAAGTCCTCGCGGATACCAAACTCCTTCATGCGGGCCTTGATCAGGACCAGGAAATCCATGGCGTCGAGTTCTTCCTCTCCGCGGTGCTTGCGCCGCGCGTTGAGGCCCGGAATCTCCACCGGGTATTGAAAACCCAGAAACACGCCATCACGGGCGCGCTGCTCAGGCGGCTGCGCCAGTAAATCCTGACCACGGTAATAAACGCTACCGGCCAGCACCTCATAGCCGTCGCGCCCGGCCAGGACATTGGCAAGCGTGCTCTTGCCAGACCCATTGGGACCCATGACGGCGTGCACTTCGCCGGCCTTCAGGGTCAGGTCGACACCGCGCAGGATTTCCTTGTCGTCGACCGCGACCCGCAGTCCCTTGATTTCAAGCATTGATGCCATGACTCGTTGTAGTTGAGGGCGATCTAGCCGACGCTGCCTTCAAGGCTCACGCCCAGCAGGCGCTGCACCTCGACCGCGAACTCCATCGGCAGTTCCTTGAACACTTCCTTGCAAAAGCCGTTGACGATCATCGACACCGCGTCTTCCTGGCCGATGCCGCGCTGCCGGCAGTAGAACAGCTGGTCCTCGCCAATCCGCGAGGTGGTGGCCTCGTGCTCGACGGTGGCGGTCGGC
>CAZZHF010000078.1:0-10794 GCA_964653545.1 uncultured Gammaproteobacteria bacterium
ACCGTCAACGACATGCTGGGCGACATCGTCAAGGTGACGCCGTCGTCCAAGGCGGTCGGTGACATGGCCCTGTTCATGGTGCAGAACGACCTGACGCCGCAGGATGTCATCAGTCGTGGCGCGGACCTGGCTTTCCCGGATGCCTTTGTGGATCTGTTGGCCGGGCGCATGGGCCAGCCGGACGGCGGCTTTCCCAGAGCGCTGCAAAAAGCCGTGCTCAAGGGCGACAAGCCACTCAAAAAGCGTCCCGGCGCCCTGCTCAAACCCTACGACTTCGAGGCCGCGCGCAAGGTCGCCGGCAACCGCAGGGTAAGCGATGAAGACCTGGTCACGCAGGCCATGTTCCCGAAGGTGTACCGGGACTACGCGCGCTTTGTCGAGCGTTGCGGGGATGTGTCGGTCATCGACACGCCGATTTTCTTCTACGGTCTGAAGCCTGGCGAGGAAGGCGTCGTTACGATTGAGGAGGGCAAGACGCTGATCGTCAAGCTGCTGGCGGTCGGCGAGCTTGAGCCGGACGGCACGCGGCAGGTGTTCTTCGAGTTGAACGGCCGGCGCCGGGACGTCCAGATTCAGGACAATTCGGCCGGCACCAAGTCCTTGCAGCGCGAGCGGGCCGATCCGGACAACGCCAACCACATCGCCGCGCCCATGGCCGGCAAGGTGGCCGCCCTGCACGCGCGGGAGGGCGAGGCGGTGGCGGCCGGCGCGCGTCTGGTGACCACCGAGGCCATGAAGATGGTGAACCTGGTGGCCGCGCCGCATGCCGGTTCCGTACGACGGTTTGTCGTGGCAGTGGGCGATACCGTGCGGGCTGGAGATTTGCTGTGCGAGATGGGATAGCACAGGTGCTTGATCACTCGCTAGCCCGTGCGCAGCGGCGCCCTATCGGCGTTAGAGAAGTGCCAGCGGATACCCACTTGTCGTGAGCGTGTCACCGAAATACTGGAAATTAGCCACGCGGGAACGCGGAATTAGCCCTTTGGTACTTGTGTACAGTGGCGCATTATCCATCCTCCTGCTGTGATTGAATGGCTTCCCCTGGGGGTTCTGGGGTGAGATGGATAGGTTCGACTTCGCGGTACAACGCTATTGTTTGGTGTTTTTGGTCATCACGTCCCGCGCAGCCTGTTGCTGTTGCTGCTCTTTGAGGCACTGACGCTGCTGTTCAGTTTCGAGCTTGCGCGTGCCTGGTCGTCAGCCCATACGCTGGCCGATGTCTTCGATTCCCTCGGCACGGATGGTTTGCTGCCGGCTGCCGTGTTGCTGGGAAGTATGCAGCTCGCCGGGCTGCATGACGATCATGCCGTGGAAGGCCTGCTGGGCATGAGCTTGCGTTTGGCCGGTGCCTTCGCTGTGGGCGTGCTTGGACTTGTGGCGCTGGTTCTGGCGGGGGTTAACGTCAGCGATAACGGTCGCTGGATAGCAAGCGGCATGGTGCTGGCGCTGGGATTGATTGCCGTCGAGCGGCTGTGTCTGTTCCGGTGGATGTTTTTTGATCGATTTCGGCGGCGGGTGATCGTGCTGGGCAATGGCGTTCGGGCGCAGGAAGTGGAACGGCTGATCGATGAGCTGCCGAGCGGCAAGCGGTTTCGGCTGCTGGGTTATCTGGCCGAAACGCCGGATGCATCACGTCCAATGCGCAGTTCCAGACCGGTCTGGTACCTGCCCGAGGAAGGGCAGCTGCTGGACTTTGCCCGTCGTCACAATGTCGGTGAAATCGTCGTCGCGGTGCGCGAGCGCCGCGGCAAGCTGCCGGTACAGCAGTTGCTCGAATGTAAGTTGAACGATATCCGGGTGAATGATGTGTCGAGCTTCATGGAGCGCGAGGCCGGGGAGATTCGGCTCGATTCCCTGAACGCCAGCTGGCTGATTTTCCACGACGGTTTTCTGCGCGGAGGGTTCGGCAGCTTCCTGAAGCGTCTGGTGGACATTTGCGCCAGTTTGGCCTTGCTGGTTCCAGCGCTACCTCTGATGGCTTTGGCAGCGCTTGCCATCAAGCTTGAAGATGGGGGAGCCGTGTTGTTCACCCAGGTGCGGGTGGGTCAGCACGGTCGGACCTTTCAACTGCGCAAGCTACGCAGCATGCGCATGGACGCCGAAGTGCAGGGTGCCTGTTGGGCAGCCGAGAACGACCGTCGGGTTACCCGAGTGGGCGGCTTTATCCGCAAAACTCGCATTGACGAATTGCCCCAGATTTTCAATGTGTTGCGTGGTGAAATGAGCTTTGTTGGGCCACGCCCAGAGCGCCCGGAGTTCGTCAGCGAGCTGACCCGCGAAATCCCGTTCTTCGGCGCCCGTCACAGCGTGAAGCCAGGCATAACGGGCTGGGCTCAGGTCCGCTACCCGTATGGAGCATCGATAAAAGATAGCCGGCGCAAGCTGGAGTACGATCTGTACTACATAAAAAACTATTCCATCTTTCTTGATGCTCTCATCCTGCTACATACGGTCCGGGTGGTGCTGTCAGGCCGCGGCGCCCGTTGAGCCGCGCCGGTATCGGTTGTTGTACGTCATTTTGTCGCGCCGGGCGCGTATGGCCCGGCGCCGGATATGAACTTCGAATCCGCCATCTACGCCGTGGCCGCATTGGCCAGCTTGGCACCGGTGGCCGTCGGTCGTCGCGGTATCGTGCCGGCACGCGGTTGGTTGTGGCTGGCCTGTGCGTTGTCAGCGCTGTGGGCGCTGGTGCTTGTAGTCAGCGCGCGGCAGCCGCAGCTTGACCTGAAAGCCTGGCCTTATTTCGCAGAACTGGCCCGTACTGCCGGTTGGCAGGCGTTTCTGATCGGTCTGCTCAGGCATGAGTTGCAGCGTGAATCCGCATCCCGCAGGGCGCTCAATACCCTGTTCTCGATTGCCCTGGTGCTGTGGGGCAGCGCGGCGACGGCGATGCTGGTGCCGCTCCGGCTGCTGCCCGGGCCGCTGCTGGCTCTCCTGATTCTGGCGGTGTTCGGTCTGGTCCTGCTCGAACAGAGCTATCGCCATGCCGGAAGTGGCGAGCGCTGGCGGCTGAAGTTCGCGTGGCTGGGGCTGGGCGCGTTGTTTGCCAGCGATCTGTACCTGTATTCGGAGGCGGCGCTGTTTGGCAGCGTCAACCCATCCGTATGGGCGGCGCGCGGCATCGTCAGCGCTGTTGCGACGGGCCTGGTGGCGATCAGCGTGCTCAGGATGGGTCGGCACCTGGACACTGTCACGGTGTCGCGACAGTTTCTGTTCCGGTCCACGGCTTTGCTGGTTGCCGGCGCCTACCTTCTGTTTGTTTCGGCGGCTGGTTATTACATCCAGCATTTCCAGGGCAGCTGGGCTGGCGCGCTCGCCGCCGCCTTTGTGGTTTGTGCACTGGTGTTGCTCGTTGGCGTGCTGACCTCGGGCCGCTTCAGGGCGTGGCTGAAGGTCAAACTCTCGAAGCATTTCTTTCGCTATAAGTTCGATTACCGGGAGGAGTGGCTTCGGTTCAATGCCATGCTCGCCGATCCGCAGTCGAAAGCAGTGCCGCGGGAACGGGCGATCCGTGCCTTGGCGGACTTGGTGGACAGCCCGGCCGGCCTGCTGTGGAGTTGCGGATCCCACAATGTGTATCGCCTGACCGCCAATTGGAACGGGGGTCATCTAGGCTTGCTCCCTCTACCGGCGGGGCATGCACTGATCGGATTCCTGCGCGAGCGCAGGTGGATTATCGATGTGGGCGAGGCGCAGCTGCAGGCTGAGCGTTATCGGGGTTTGCGGTGGCCTGATTGGTGGCCGGAAATCAAGCGGCCGTGGCTGGTATTGCCGCTGATGGAGCAGGACAACCTGCGCGGGTTCGTGGTCTTGGCGCAGCCGCGCTCGACACGGGAACTCAACTGGGAAGATCGTGACCTGCTGCATGCCGCCGCGCAGCAGATTGCCGGCTATGTGGCGTTGCTTGAGGCCTCGGACGCGTTGATGAGCAGTCGTCAGTTTGACGCTTTCAACCGTCTGTCTGCCTATCTGGCGCACGATCTGAAGAACGTCTCGGCCCAGCTTGGACTGGTAAGCGCCAATGCCGCTCGACACAAGTCGAATCCGGCTTTTATCGACGATGCGCTGAGCACGGTCGCCAACGCCAGACAACGCATGGATCGGCTACTGGACCAATTGCGCAAAGCAACGCCGGTATTGCAACCGGCGGTTGTGGCGTGCGATCTGTCGACTTTATTGCAACAGGTCGTCGCGGCTTGTGCCGACCGTTTGCCAGCGCCGATATTGGATTTGCCATCGGCTGCGCTGCACGTCGAGGTAAGCCCTGATCGTCTGTCCACGGTGCTGGCCAATCTCATTCACAATGGGCAGGAGGCGAGTTCAGTCGACGGGCACGTCGCCGTTTTGCTGCGTCGTCACGGGGAGTTTGCCCGCATCGTGGTAGAAGACCGTGGCTGTGGCATGGATGAGGCATTCTTGCGCGAGAAATTATTTCGACCGTTTGCCACCACCAAGGGCAATGCGGGCATGGGCATCGGCATGTACGAAACGCGCGATTACATCGAGAGTCTGGGAGGTGTTTTGGACATAAACAGTCAGCCGGCCGAGGGCACCCGCGTCGCGGTGTTGCTTCCTTTGTTGGAGACTGCCGTTGTTTCGCAGGCCGAGAGCGTTGGGGAGGTCAATGTCGGAAACGCCTAGGCGACTTCTCATCGTCGACGACGATGCGGGATTGCAAAGTCAGTTACGTTGGTGTTTCGCCGATTACGACGTAGAGGTAGCCGGCGATCGCGAGTCGGCCATCGCCGCGGTGCGTGAGGGCGATTTTGCCGTGGTGACCCTGGATCTGGGTTTGCCTCCGGACCCGGCGAACGCGTCTGAAGGACTGCGCGCGCTGCGCGAGATCATTGCCTTGCGGCCGAGCAGCAAGATCATTGTCGTCACTGGCAACGACGATCGCGCCAACGCATTACAAGCGGTGGCATCTGGCGCCTATGACTTTTACCAGAAGCCCATCGATGCGGACGTGCTGCGCCTGATCGTTGATCGGGCGTTTGCCTTATATACGCTCGAAGATGAGAACCGTCGCCTGCAGCGTCGGGCCGCCACGCCGCTCGAAGGCATCATCACGTCGGCACCGGAAATGCAGGCGGTGTGTCGGCTGATAGAAAAGGTGGCCGTTACCGATGCGACGGTGCTGTTGCTGGGTGAAAGCGGAACCGGCAAGGAACTGCTTGCACGAGCGGTTCATCAACTCAGCCCGCGCGCCGGGGAGCGCTTCGAGGCCATCAATTGCGCCGCGATTCCCGAGGCGCTGCTGGAAAGCGAGTTATTCGGTTACGAGAAAGGCGCCTTCACTGGCGCCGTAAAACAGACCATTGGCCGTATAGAACATGCCAGCGGCGGTACGCTGTTCCTGGACGAGATCGGTGATTTGCCGCCGACCCTGCAAGCCAAACTGTTGCGTTTCCTGCAGGAACGGGTGATCGAACGGCTGGGCGGACGCGCGACAGTGGCCGTTGATGTGCGCGTGGTCTGCGCCACACACCGCAATCTGCAGGAGATGATCGGGAACGGGCAATTTCGCGAGGATCTGTTTTATCGTTTGACCGAGGTGAGTTGTGCAATTCCAGCCCTGCGCGAGCGATCCGGAGATGCGATGCTGCTGGGGCAGGTGTTTTTGCACCGTTTTGCCGCGGCCAATGGCAAGCGTCTGAGTTTCGCACCTGGCGCGCTTGATGCCATCGACCAGGCGCCCTGGGCAGGCAACGTGCGGGAGCTTGAAAATGCCGTTAAACGCGCGGTGATTCTGGCAGACGGCAAGCAGCTGAATGCGACTGACTTGGGCCTGGCTGATGGCGATGCCGACAATTTGCTGCTGCGCGACGCGCGCGACAGGGCGGAACTGCACGTTCTGTCGCGAGCCTTGGCGCGCGCCGATAACAATATCGTGAAGGCGGCGGACCTGCTCGGCATAACCCGACCGACCCTGTACGCACTGATGAACAAATTCAGTTTGCGATGAACTGATACTAAAGACAGTAAAAGACCCGTTCGGTATCAAGGAGCATTAAATGCACAGTAGAAAACGCGGTGGATGGTTCCCGAAGGTGGCGCTAGTCGTAGGTGCCTGCGTGGTGGTGCTTGGTGGTTGTGGTCGGCTGGGGGGCACTACTGCGCAAGACCATCTGGACCGGGCCGTCGAGTTGCGTGCCAAGGGTGATCTGAAAGCCAGCCAGATCGAGCTTAAGAATGCGTTGCAAAAGGAACCGGAAAATCCCACGGCGCGTTTCATGCTGGGCGAGTCGCATGCCCGCAACGGCGATTTCAAAGGCGCGCAGAAGGAGTTCAACCAGGCGCTTGCGGCAGGGGTCTCGGATGCGACCCTGCCATTGGCTCGCAGCTACGTCATTACGCAGAGTTGGGAGCCGCTGTCCGATCTTCCGCTGGCATCCGAGTTGCCACCTGCTGCCCGGGCCGAGGTGCTGGCGCTCAAATCGCGCGCGGCGCTCGCTGGCGGTGATCGCGATGGCGCGAAGAAGCTTCTTGAAGAAGCCGACGCAGTGCAATCCGGTTTGGCGCCCGTGTCGTATGGCCAGGCTTTGCTTGCGCTGAACGACCAGGAGCAAGAGGCGGGCGAACAGTGGCTCAGGAAAGCGCTCGATGCCGATCCAGACTATGCCGACGCGCTGACGTTGCGGGCTGACATCGGCGCTCGCCAGGGCCGCCTGGAGGATGCCGAGGCCGATTACACGCGTGCCATCGAGCTGCGCCCCGCTGTTTCGGGCGGTGAGTTACTCAAGCGTGGCATGGTGCGCCTGTCGCTGAAAAAGAATGACGATGCCCGCAAGGATGCCGACGCGCTCCAGCAATCGATTCCCGATCATCCTGGAGTCGCCTACCTGGATGGGCTGCTCAAACTGTCGGCTGAAGATCATGCCGGCGCGCAGTCCGCGTTCGAACTCGCCCTGTCAAAGGCGCCCGATTACCAGCCCGTTATCTTCTATCTGGGCGCCGTGCATGCCCTTTTGGACCATCAGGAGCAGGCGGAGTATTACCTTGGCCGCTATCTGCGCGGTGCGCCTGGCTCACTGCCGGCGGCGCGTCTGGCGGCGGGCATCAAGTTGCGTGTGGATGATGTAAAAGGTGCCATCGACATATTGGAACGCGCTGCTGCTGCCAACCCGAAGGATGCCGGCATTCACGATTTGCTGGGGCGCCTGTATGCGGCACAGGGTGATCCCAAGGGCATCGAGATGCTCAAGGAGGCGGTCAGCCTGCAACCGGATTCGGCGGCCTTGCGCGAGCGACTGGGCATCGCCATGCTGCTTGGCGGACAGCAGGATGACGCAGCCGAGCAGATCGAAGCCGCTGGGCGTCTTGACCCAAACGCCCGGCAAGGCAAGTACATGCTGGTGGTCGGCGCCCTGCGCGACAAGGACTTCGAGCGCGCTTTGGCCGAGGTGGAAAAGCTGCGGGTGGCATATCCCCAGGACGCGACCGTATTCAATCTGCAAGGCGGGGTCTACCTGGCACTGAACGATACCGCCAAGGCCGAGAAGGCATTCAACGAGGCCTTGCGCCTGAAGCCGGACTCGACCGCGGCGGTCAATAACCTGGGACAGCTGAAAGCTGCCGCGGGCGATATGGAGGGGGCCGTCGCCGTTTATCGGAAGGGCCTGGAACAGTCTCCGGGCGAAGCGGCGATCAGCCCGCGATTGGCCGGGATGCTGCTGGCCCAGAACAAGCCGGATGAAGCGCTTGAAGTACTGCAGGCGAGCGTGCAGAAGAATCCGGCCAATATGTCCGTGCGGATTCTCCTGGCGCGGACGCAGCAACGTTCAGGCCGTTTGGAGGACGCACTCGAAACCCTCAAGGATGCCGGGGAGGTTGGTGCCAAGAGCGTCGAGGTGCAGCTGGTGGCCGGCGATATGGCGCTGGCGAAAAAGGATTTCGGGTTGGCGCGGACGCATTTTGAGGCGGCCGCAACGCTCGATGCCCGCTCAGCGGCGCCACTTTATCTACTTGGCCAACTCGAGCGCCAGGCCGGTAATCCAGTCGTGGCGGAAAAGCGTTACCGCGATGCCTTGGCGCGCGATTTTCAGCACCAGGCGGCGCGCACCGGGTTGGTCAGCCTGCTGTTGAGCGAGCGAAACGTGTCCGGTGCCGTGTCGGTGCTGGATGATGCCGCGCGCCAGGGCCTGAAGGCCGGTTATCTAGAAGCGTTGCGGGGGGATATCGCCGCGGTACAGAACAACCGGCAAGCGGCGCTTGATGCCTATGGCAGGGCGTTGGCCCTGGATGACAGCCGTACCCACCGCTTGGTGTTGGCGCAGGCGCAGGCCGCGTACGGTGACTTGCCGAGCGCTATTTCCACGATAGACGCCTGGCTGGCAAAAAATCCGCGGGATGCCGCTGCCCGCCATGCGCAGGTGGACTGGCTGATCCGTGCCGGTCGCCAGGACGAGGCGCGCAAAGCCTATGAAACGCTGCTCGAAACTAACGACAAGGACGTGCTGGCACTGAATAACCTGGCGATGCTGTTGCGCGTCAAGGACGCGAAGAAGGCATTGGACCTGGCGCGCAAGGCACGCGCGCTGGCGCCGAAAGCGCCGGCGGTGTCCGATACCCTGGGCTTGTTGCTGATGGACCAGGGCGAATTCGCCGAGGCGCGGCAGATGTTTGATGCCGCCGTGGCGGCGGCACCGAAGGCTTCCGTACTACGGTTCCATCTGGCGCAGCTTCAGGCCAAGGCTGGCGATCGGGCGGCGGCCTTGGCAACGCTGGACGCGTTGCTGGAGAGCGATCAGGCGTTCCCGGAACGCGGCGAGGCCGAGGCGTTACGCAAAACGCTCAAGTAATGCGTGTAAATCGCAAGCACGCTCAGCCTTGAGGGTGGACGGTTGCCTGCCAGGCGGCGCGAACCGCCAGGCGGTCCAGGTAGCGGCATAGCGTGCCGGGCAGCGTAAAGCCCGAGTCGTCCAGCGCGACCAGATGCGGCAGCATCACCAGATCGGCCAGCGTATAGCGGCCAAGCAGGTAATCGGCGCCGCCCAGAGCCTCGGCCAGGATTTCGAGATTGTGGGTGATAGTGGCGCCTAGCTCGGCAATCACCTGCGGATCCTGAGCCGCTTGCGGCTTGGCCAGCTCCCCCGCCAGGCGCTGCCGCGGCGGGTTGAAGGTGGCCGGTTGCCATACCAGCCATTTATAGATGCGGGCGCGCTCGGCGAGCGCCTGTGGCAGCAGCGCGCCGTGCGGATATTTCTCGGCCAGGTACAGCAGGATGGCCGATGATTCCCACAGCACCAGGTCGCCGTCCACCAGTGTTGGCACCACGCCGTTCGGGTTCACACGCAGGTATTCGGGCGAGCGCTGACCACCGATGGCCAGGTCCACCGCCAGCATCTGGTAATCGACATCAAGTTCGGCCAGGCACAGCCGTACCTTGCGCGTGTTGCCGGATCGGAAATAACCGTAGAGCTGCATTGCGCTTACCTGTGCCACAGTCCGCGGCAGTATCGCGCATTTTTCAGGGTCCGCACTGGCATACTGCCGGCCTTTTTTTCAACCTCGGGAGTTCTTTGGTAATGCGTTGCCGCCTTGTTGCCAGTCTGCTGATTGCCAGTCCACTCGTGCTTGCCGATGCGCCCAGTTCCGCGCGCGCCGACGGCCACGCACCCATCGGCGTGATGGCCGATCATCTGCATCACGGTGGCGGCTGGATGGTCGGCTACCGCTTCATGCGCACCATGCAGGACGAGCTGCACGATGGCACGCACCGCGTGAGCAAGCGCAAAACCTATTCCAGCGCCGCGGCCGGCGGCTATGGCTACCACAACGCCCCGACCCGCATGGCGATGAACATGCACATGTTCGAGGTCATGCACGGCTGGTCGGACCGCGTCACGCTGATGCTCATGGCCAATTACATGGACATGAACATGGATGCCGAATTGCACGCGCATGGTCCCGCGGCGCCGGTTCCGTTTCGCATGGACTCCAGCGGCTGGGGCGATACGGAGGTGTCGGCGCTGTTTGACGCGGGCCACACGACACACGGGCGCTGGATAGGCAAGCTCGGCCTGAGCCTGCCGACCGGCAGCCTCACCCGCAAGGACGACATGCCTCACGGCGCGCACGGCGCGATGATGCCCATGCGCATGGAATACAACATGCAGCTGGGTTCAGGGACCTACGACCTGCGTCCGGCCATGACCTACTCCGAGCAACGCGCCGGCTGGTCCTGGGGCGCACAGGCCAGTGCCGTGCTGCGCCTGGGCCAGAACGACCAGGATTATCGCCTCGGTCACCGCGGCGAACTGACCACCTGGGCGGCCCGACTGTGGACGCCTGCGGTCAGCACCTCGCTGCGCCTGGTCGGGTCGCGCTGGGGCAACATCCACGGCCGCGATGACGCCATCAATCCGGATATGTCGCCCGCCGCCGATCCCGATGCCCAGGGCGGGGAACGCGTCGAGGTCGGCCTTGGTGCGAACCTGTATGCGCCATCCGGCGCGTTGCAGGGCCAGCGGCTGGCGCTCGAATTCCTGATGCCGGTTTATCAGGATCTGGACGGCCCGCAGCTGGCCAATGAATGGACTCTGAACGTCGGCTGGCAATTGGCGTTCTGAATTCGCACGCGCCATGTCCGGCGGTGGCGGCGGGCATGGGACATCAAACGTCGGCCAGCAGCAGCAGCGGGTCTTGCACCGCCGCCAGGATCGGCTGCATGAAGCGTAGCGCCGTCACGCCGTCGATCAGGCGGTGATCATAGGACAGCACCAGGTTCAGGCGGCGCTGGATTTCGATGCGGCTGTCGTCCACCACCACCGGCTCGCTGCGCACCCGGCCCAT